>JBFEYZ010000013.1:0-20678 GCA_041561855.1 Sulfurimonas sp.
ATATTTTTCTGTTTTTAGTAATTTTGTAACATATAAAACTCTATATTTTTAACATATTACGATACTTTTTATCTCGCTCATCTCTTCTATTGCAAATCTTGGACCTTCTCGCCCTACACCGCTTAACTTTACTCCGCCATACGGCTGAATATCAAAACGCAGGGTCGGCATATCGTTTATTACAACTCCGCCTGCATCAAGCTCATAGATAGCTCTCTTAGTCAGACTTAGATCATTTGTAAATATCGAGAACTGAAGCCCATATGGCGAGTTATTTATACGTGGTAGCGCATCATCAAAACTATCGACTCTTACCAATGAGACAATGGGAGCAAAAACCTCTTCACAAACAATTGCCATATCATCACGGACATCTGCCATGACGCATGGATAAAAGAGCCGTCCATCAATGCGTGGAGTAAGCATTGCAGTTGCCCCCTCTTTTATGGCACTCTCTACCCATCCCATAGCCCTTTTGCATGCCTCATCGTCAATAAGCGGCCCCATAAACGTCTCATCATCATACGGCGAACCTACAACCAGCTTTTTTGTCTCTTCTGCCATTTTTTGTGCGAACTCATCATATATCTTTGCATGAACGTAAATTCGCTGCAGCGATATACATACCTGCCCAGAGTTTACAAAAGCACCGATTGCACATTTTGAAGCAGCCAAATCCAGATCTGCACTCTCGTCAATATAGGTCGCTGCATTTCCTCCAAGCTCTAAAGAAACCTTTTTTATCCCGGCACTCTTTGCAATTATATTGCCTACCGGCACACTTCCCGTAAAGCTTATAACACGTGGTATGTCACTTGTAACAAGAGCACTTCCAACCTCGGCGTCACCGTAGACGACACTAAGCGCATCCTTTATGGCATAAGGACTCTCGATAAATAGCTTTGCAAATTTATATGCGGTAAGCGGAGCTTCCGGAGTCGGTTTTAAAACAACTGCATTTCCTGCTACAAGGGCAGGAGCCAGCTTGTGAGCCACTAAATTGAGCGGAAAATTAAAAGGTGTGATCGCCACAACTACTCCCGCACTCTCACGCAAAAAAAATGCAGTTGTCTTTTTTCCGCTTGCCATGGCATCTGTATTGATAGTCTCACCGTGCATTGTACGCATCGTCTCTGCGCAAAGAGTTACGGTCTCTATGCATCGCTCTACCTCTACTCTTGAAAAAGCGATAGGCTTTCCTACCTCATCTGTTATGGTTCTTGCAATATCCTCTTTTACATCTCTTAGTCTTTGTGCAACGTCCAAAAGCCAGCTGCATCTCTGTGCGATCGTGCTTTTTCTAGTCTCTTTTGAAGCCTCTTTTGCAATAAGAAGTGCTTTTTTAGCATCATCGGCACTGCAGATGGGAGCCTTTGAGACAATTTCGCCGCTATATGGACTTACTCTTTGCGTCAGCTCTTGCCTTGATGTTTCTTGTGAACCAAAATAGATATTTGCTACCATAGGAACCCTCCGAGACTCTTTTTTTTCTATTTTTATTTTTGTGTTATTATAGTATAAAAATAATTTCACGGACATTTACAAAAAAATGAGACTTTTTATATATATTTTTTTACTGACATCATCTCTTTTGAGCGCTGAACTAAACTGGCTGAATAATTATGACGAAGCACTTGCAGAGGCAAAAAGACAAAACAAGGGCGTCTATCTTTTTATCGGTGCGGATGTATGCAGATGGTGCGAGAGATTTAAAAAACTGACCCTATCAAACCAGAGAGCCATAGATAGACTTGAAGAGGAGTATATACTTCTGTATCTCTCAAGAGACAGACATAATATACCAAAACAGTTTGTGACCAAGGGTGTTCCAAGACACTATTTTTTAACAAACAGAGGCGAGATCATTCATGCTGACAGGGGAAGCAGAGAGGTTGATGGGTTTTTGGACCTTATCGAAGAAGTTAACCTGAAGAAAGAGGATTAGAGCGTTATATTTTCTATAAACTCCACTTTTTGCTCTGCAACGATCAAAGCATCAAAAACAAAATCCAGATCCAAAGAGCTCTTTTTCATGTAGACATGTGCTGTCTTTATGATTTTTGAGAGCTTGCTTTTTGTGATGTTTAAAACAGCACTCTCATAATCAAGCCCGCTCTTGACCTCTACAAAGTGCAAAACACCGTCTTTTAGCGCAATAATATCTATCTCGCCGAAACGGGAGTAAAAATTTCGATCTATAATACTAAAACCACTCTCTATGAGAAATTTGCAAGCTATATCCTCTGCAAAATTCCCTTTGGCTCTGCTCATTTAAATATTTACTACTTCAACTTTTACGGATTTAAAAGCAGCCGTTAAAATAAGCTCGTCGCTCTCGTCTCCAAAGAGTGCATTTATCTTAGAGTCCGCATAATGGAACGTCACAAAAAGCGCTTTAGACTCCACTTTGTCAGTAAATCTTATCTTTAGAGGCTTTGTCTCTCCGTGCTCTGTTCTTAAAATGACGCGCTCGCCTCTGAAATCATCTGCATCGCCGCTGTTTACAAGCAAAATATCCTCGTCATATCTGTCAACCAGACTGGCCGTCTGTTTTGTCTGGGCCGCATTATTATACATGGCTATCGTTCTACCAGTAGTAAGATAGTAGTTTCTCTCTTTTTTCTCAACGATCTCCTCTATCATATTGCGGAGTCTATATTGATGATAGTGGAACTCTCCCAATCCGTCATCTGTTCTAAAATCAAGCTGATGCAATATCGGAGTATCTTCGGTATGAACCGGCCACTGAAGCCCTCTTTTTCTATGGCGCTGCAGACGGATATAACTGGCTCCGCTAAAGCGGCGGTATGCAACCTCCCGCACCTCATCCCATATCTCGTTCGAGTTTTTGTATGCATTTTTCCCGCCCATCTTATTGTCAAGAAGCTGTAAAACCTCCCAGTCATCTGGCAGATCAGACTCTACAAGAGGCTGAGATAGATGAAGGCGGCGCATAGCGTTTACGTAAACACCGGTTTTTTCATATGCAGATTTTACGCCTATGACAATGTCGGCTTTTGAGGTTATGTCGGTCATAAAGAGCTCTTGAACCATTACAAGCTCTAAGTTTTGTATAGCTTTGTCGACTTTGTTTATATTCGGATGTATATGTGTGAGATCCTCACCTACATTTAAAACGGCCTTTACACGCCCCTCCAACATCTCATCTACAAGCTGAGGAGTCATCAATCCTACCTCTTTTGGCTCCTGATAATCAGGGTCGTAATATGGAAGCATTCCCATATCACATGCACCCTGCACATTGTTCTGCCCGCGAAGCGGCATAAGCCCTGCTCCTGACTTTCCTATATTTCCAGTCATCAGTGCAAGGTGAGTTATCGCCATAACCGCGTAAGAACCGTCTAGATGTTCCGTGATTCCAAGCCCCCAGAATATCATAGATTTCTTAAGCGCATACTCTCTTGCTATTTTTGGAATCATCTTGCTAAGATCTTCATAACCCTCTATTTGTTCAAAATATTTAGGATTGGCATACGGATCATTTAAAATCTTCTCTTTAAACTCTGCAAAACCTTTTGTACGCTCCGCTATAAAACTATCATCATAAAGCTCTTCGTTTATAATGACATATGCTAACATATTTAGAACAAGCAGGTTTGCCTCGTAAGGCATAATAGCCTTATATTTTGCAAAACGGTGAAGCTTTATCTCTCTAACATCAAAAACAGCCAGATTGTCATGCTTTTGCGCCATATCTACAATACGGTTTGCAATAATAGGGTGTGCTTCCGTTGTGTTTGAACCTATGACTATCATAAACTCGCAGTTATAGATGTCATTGTATGGATTTGTTGCGGCACCCTCGCCGATCGTCGTTCTCATCCCTTTAAGAGAAGGCGAATGACAGACTCTTGCACAATTATCGACATGAGGGGAGTTTAGAGTATGTCGTGTAAACTTTTGGAAAAAATAGACGCTCTCGCATGAGGTTCTAGCCCCTCCAATTGAAGCTATGCTTTTTCTACCGTATTTGGCTTGAATCTCTTTTAGTTTCATAGCAGCGGCAGTTGTCACACTGTCCAAATCGCTTTCATACCAGACATCGTCAAAATCAACTAACGATGATGCGATAGCCTCTTTTATGGAAGGGTTTTTATCTAAAAAACTCTTCTTAATTCTAGGAATTCTAAGCCTCTCTTTAGAATCGACAAAATCAAATCCGTACTTTCCCTTTATACAGAGCTTTCCCTGAGAGACGACTCCATCTTTATGTGCAAAGATTTTTTGGATCTTGTTATCTTTTACATGTGCGGCTATATCGCACCCTACACCGCAGTATGTACATACGCTATCTATAGTTTGAATGTTTTCCATGACGTTTTTTAACTTTTTGGTGATTTTTATATCGGTAATATTAGCGAAAAAGATGTTTAATAATCTTTTGTTTTAAAAACAAGGGAAGATATTTAAACATAAGTATCAAATAGTAAAATCTTCTCGGAAAAGCGTAAAATCTTTGTTCTTTATCTATAGCCATCTTTATTATCTTAGCCCCGTCTTCGGTGTCAAGCAAAAAAGGCATATAAAACTTGTTCTTATCGGTAAGTTCACTTTTTACAAAACCCGGGAGTATGTTTAAAACCTTTATGCCGTGCGGTTCATACTTATATCTCAATCCCTCGGCATAAGCGTTTAAAGCCCTTTTAGATGAACTGTATACTTTTGAGCTCGGCATTGAAAAAAGAGATGCCAAAGAGGATATAAAGACGATCTTGCCGCTCTTTTTTTCTAAAAACCCGGGAAGAAGTATTTCAAGTATTGCGTGGTTTGAGAGGACATTGACATCATAGAGTCTTTTAAACTCGGCAAATGGGGTGATATCTAAGGAGTGACCAAGCGAGATTCCCGCATTCAGAATAACCATATCTACATCCGCTAGCTCTCTCATCTTCTGCTGGAGATCATCAAAGTCGGTTACGTCACAGACTATTGTCTCTACCTTTTTTGCAAGGGGTACGAGTTGGTTTTGGAGTTTTTGAAGTCTCTCTTCTCTTCTGGCAAGCAGATAAAGTTCATTATCTTTGGCAGCATATAGTTTTGCCAAAGCTTCGCCTATGCCGCTGCTAGCTCCGGTTATTAGGATTTTCACCTTTTTTATACAATCCTGATCATAACAGGTCTAAAGTTCACAAACTCAAGCTTCTCAAGTGAATCTATAAGTTTTTGTATATCTCTCTCAAATGCACAATGAGTGGAGATAAGAAGATTTGCACTCTCTTTTGAAGATGGACGCTGCAGCATAGTCTCTACAGATATGTCATTGTCTTCAAACATCTTGGTCACTTTTGCCAAAACTCCCTTTTTATCGGAGACGTTTATGCGCAGATAGTACTTTGATTCAATATCAAGGGCGGGTTTTAAAACAAGCCCGCGCTCCATCGGTTTGTCAAAGCCAAGCATAGGTTTGCTCTTTCCGCTTCTTGCAATATCGATGATGTTTGCAACGACGGCACTTGCAGTAGCATCTCCACCTGCGCCCGGTCCGTAGTAGAGAGTCTCTCCCACTTTATCTCCGACAACGCTGATACCGTTCATAACGCCATCTATCTTTGCTATCATCTCATCTTTGCTTATCATGCTCGCGTGAACACGAAGCTCCACCATATTTGCATCTTTTTTAGCGATCCCAAGAAGCTTGATCGCATATCCGAACTCGTTTGCAAACTCAACATCCTCTTTTGATACGTTCTCAATCCCCTCTATCAAAATATCTTCAGGCTTTGCATCTATACCGTAAGCAATACTCGCCAAAATCAAAAGTTTATGGGCCGCGTCATATCCGCCAACGTCAAAAGTAGGATCTGCCTCAGCGTAGCCTAACTCTTGCGCTCTTTTTAAAACGTCATCATAGTTTACGCCGTTTTGGATCATCTCGGTTAGCATATAGTTGCTTGTCCCGTTCATGATTCCCTTGATGGACTCTATATGATTTGCCGAGAGCCCGTCACGAAGAGCATTGATAATAGGAATACCGCCGGCAACACTTGCTTCATACTCAAAAGCGATATCCTGTGCGATCTCTTGAAGTTCATAACGGTGGTACGCCAAAAGTGCTTTATTTGCAGTGACTACCGCCTTGCCGTTTTTCAGTGCACGTTTGACGATCTCAAAAGGCTCTTCGACTCCTCCCATTAGCTCGACAACAACATCTATCTCATCATCGTTTAAAATATCATCTACGTTGTCTGTCAGCTTTATATCTAAGCCTCTGTCCTTGTTTAGATCTTTTACCACACCGCTCTTTACGACTATATCAACTCCGGCGCGAGCAGAAATCACATCAGCATTGTCTTGTAAAATCTGTGCTACACTCGTTCCTACAGTTCCAACGCCTATAATTCCTACTTTTATCATAATGCCGCCTATTTCTTCTCTTCGAATTGTTTTAAAAACTCTTTTATATTTCTTGCCGCCTGACGGATTCTGTTGTCGTTCTCTATAAGAGCTATACGAACGTAACCCTCTCCAAACTCGCCAAATCCGATTCCAGGAGCAACTGCAACACCTGCTTCTACAAGCAGTCTCTTTGAGAATTCCAAACTTCCCAGATGAGCTACGCACTCAGGAAGCTTTGCCCAGACGAACATACTTGCCTGATTTTTTTTGATATGCCAGCCAGCTCTCTCAAACGCCTCTAAAAGGATATCTTGACGATGCTCATATTTTGCAGTTATATCTCTAACACACTGCTGATCACCGTTTAGTGCTATGGTAGCCGCAACTTGAATAGGTGTAAACATACCGTAATCAAGCCATGATTTTATTTTTTGAAGTGCCCCGATAAGCTTTTTGTTGCCGACAAAGAAGCCTACACGCCATCCAGCCATATTGTAGCTCTTTGAGAGCGTAAAACTCTCAACTGCCACATCTTTTGCTCCCGGAACACTCATAATAGACGGCGTAACATAATCACCGAATGTTATATCTCCGTATGCAATATCGCTGATAACATAAAATCTAAGCTCTTTAGCAAGAGCTACGAGTCTTACGTAAAAATCCTGCGTAACGGTTGCAGTCGTAGGATTGTGAGGAAAATTTACCAAAACATATTTAGGTCTAGGTGAACTCTCTTTAAAAACCTTTACCAGATCTTCAAAAAACTTATCTTCATCTACTTTATAATCTTCATCAAACTCTATTCCGAATTTAATAACGCTTCCGCCTGCAAGTATAAATGCATACTCATGTATCGGATATGTCGGATCAGGTACAACCGTCACGTCACCTAAATTGGTTATGGCGTATGCAAGGTGCGCATAACCCTCTTTTGAGCCCATTGTAGCAACACACTCTGTCATGGAGTCTAAATCACAGTCATATCTTCTTTTATACCAATCAGCGATCGCACCTAAAAGCTTAGGGATACCTTTTGACGTTGAATAACCATGAGTTTTTGTTTTTTGTGCAGACTCAATAAGTTTTTCTCTTATATGTTCAGGAGTATCTCCGTCAGGATTTCCCATAGAGAAATCTATTACATCGGCACCGGCTCTACGCTCAGCCATTTTGAGCTCATTTACCTCGGCAAAAACGTACTTCGGCAATCTTTTCATTCTATCAAATTGTATTTCGTCAAACATGAATATTCCTGCTTAAATTATTAACGACATTCTATCGAAAATTTTTTATAATTTGTTTATTTTCTTTGCCGTTGGTTTTAAAACCAAATCATCTTTTATATTTTTAAGAGAGTATATGTCAGAAATCTTTATATAATGCGTGTTTTCTCTCATTTTCAGGGTAATGCGGCTTCTTTTTTCATCTATCTTTATGACACGCAGCAGCTTGAGAGATTTATCATAATAAGCTATATAAGGGTACCAGTCGTTCCTATAAGAACTCGTTATCTCTATCTTGTCTATTTTTGATACGTCAAGCCAGTATGAATAGAGTGATCTTTTTAATCTAAACTCTTCTGAATCTTCAAGAGCACTCACATTTAGTTTGGCATTTTTCATATCGATTACATAAGTCCAATCCGTTTGCGACTCTCTTACTACATCGATGATCTCACAATTGCTCTTTTTTAACTCTTGACTTAATATCAAAGGGTCCGTAGCATACTCAGAGATCATGCTGATTGTCCATGTAAACTTTGAATCGTTAAAGCCTGACTCCTTGGTCACGTACCTGTAATAGCCTATATTTCTTAACGAATCGCTCATTATCTTTACGAAAAAAAGAGGCACTCCCTCCGTTTTAAAGCTTATGTTCGTCTCACGCGGAGTCTGAAAAAAGAGATTTAAAATACCGTTCTCTTTAAGAGTCTGGATTACTTTTACCGAGTCTACTCTTCCCTTTGAGACATAATAATCATCTCTTGGAGAAAATATAATATTTATAAAATCTTTATCTTTTGCAAAAGTCGCCGGGGATATAAGACTCTTTACCTTCTCGATAACAAGATCGTCTTGGTTTTTCTCTTTTGATTTTGCAGCGGAAACAGAAGAAAAAAGCAGAGCAAAAAGTAAAAGTACTTTTACCATCCGCTGCCTCTGTTTAATCTTTTAAACTCCTCAAACCCTATCTCTTTTAACTCTGAGTCAATGTATGAAAATCTCATAGTTCTTGGATCTTTATATTCGGTAATCTCATCGTTAATCTCTATTTTTATGTGTCCGTGTCCAAATGAGAGAAGCCAATCTTTTGCAGGGTCAAGTTCTAGCTCATCTGAGAATATCGCTTGACTCTTTTTATAATCAGAGAGATCTATATACCCAAGCCATACTTTTGTTTTTGGAAGGATTTTAAAAGATGGTGTTTTAACCTCAGGCTCTGCCTTTATTACCTCTTCTACTCCTGTTGACTCCATCAAGCTATCTTGGGATGAGTTAGAGTCTGGCAAAGAATCGTTTGTGTCATCTTGAATCACAACTGCGACAGACGGCAGCTCATCTTTTAAATCCGGAGCTTCAGTTTGGGGTGCTCTTGAAGCAAAGTAAAGCAGTGTCAGAACCACCGCTACACCTGCAAACAGATACAAAAATGTCAATTTTCTTTTTTTCTTCGATGTTGCAAATATCTTAACCTCTTTGACACTCTCTTCAACAGGTTTTTGAGTTTTAAAATACTCTCTTGCCCTACTTTTTAGTTCACTTAAGTCAAGAGCATACTCTCTCTCAAATATGGATATAAAACCTAAAAGCTGAACACTGCCCATTCCCTCAAAATTTTCATTGAGTATCGATTCAATATGCGCCCTTGCTATATGCGTGGTCTCATGGATTTTTTGTACACCGATACTTTTTAACTTTTGAAAATCTTCACTCATATTCTCATCCTATCCATTAAAATTGCTCCTGCCGCACCGACATTTAAAGAGTCGAATTTATGCGCCATTTTTACAGTTACTATCTCATCTAGTTTTGAGCTGACTCTGGCAGTTAATCCTTCGCCTTCGCTTCCTAAAAAGAGTGCACGCCTGCCCTGAACTTTTACGTCCCTTATGTCTGTGCCTCCCATATCTGCACCGTATGTCTTGAAGCCAGACATCTTAAGATCGTTTATTACATCATGAATATTGGTCTCTATAGCAAAAGGCATATCAAAAAGTGCTCCCGTACTTGTTCTGACAATTGCTTCAAGAGGAAGTGATTTTATACCGCATGCAACAACGGCATCTACGCCTAATGCATAAGCAGTTCTGATAATAGCGCCTATATTGCCAACATCAGTAAGTCCCGATAAAACAAGTACAAACTCATAATTTAAAAATGATTTGTAACTTTGCATAGCATAATCATCAACTTCTGCAAGAATGCCCTGGTGGGAAGCGTTTTTGCACATTTTCCCTGCTGCATCGGACGGGATTCTCTTTATCTCAAAGCCCATCTTCATAAGACGCGAATACTCTTTTTTATCTATCTCTTTTGCGAGATAAAGCGTTTTTATCTTATCAGGATGATTCTCTATAATATAAGTAACTGGTTGTTTTGCATAAATTAACATTTGAACATTCTACCTAAAAAAATTAAAAACAACATATTAAAGATATATTGTTAAAGCTTTAAGAGTCTCTCGTAACATACTTTTGTATTTTCACCGGTTATTTTAGAGATCAATTTTGCCTGAACCTTTTTTGGCAAATCAAGCTCTAAAATATCGTTTTGACTTATTGCGCTGCTCTTTTGTGCCTCTGATGCACTAATGACTACGACCCACTCGCCCCTTATATTCACGTCAATTGTACCTTTTATCTCATCAGCTGTTCCAAAATAGTAGCTTTGATGCTTTTTTGTAAGCTCTTTTGCCAAAAATATCTCTCTTGAGGGTTCTTCTTTTGATATCTCATCCAACAGTTTTTTAAGTCTATGCGGAGACTCATACAAAACTGTAGTAAACCCGCTGCCGAGTGCTCCAAGAAGAGAAGCCTCCCTCTCTTTTCCTTTGTGCGGTAAAAATCCCCAAAAAAGCATCTTTGTATCTACAAATCCGCTTGCTACAAAAGCTGTCAAAAGGGCATTCGCACCTGGCAGAACATCATAAGCAACACCGTTTTTTTGGCAAAATCTCACAAGTGCCTGACCCGGATCGCTGATACCCGGCATACCGGCATCGCTCACATATATGACATTTTGTTCAAAAAATGACGGTTCAAGATTTGAGATAAACTCTTTTTCATTATGCGAATGCAGGGAGATAAAATTTTGTTCGTGATTAAAAGCAGTCTGATAACGCTCTTTAAGTATGTGGATAAGTTTTTTCGTTATGCGGGTATCTTCGCACAGAAGTGTATCGGCGCCACTTAGAGCTTCGATCGCTCTAAGAGATATATCGCCTATGTTCCCAATCGGAGTTGGAACAAGTGTAAGCAAGAAAGATCTTGATTATTTTTTTGCGTAACGCTGGTTGAACTTTTCAATTCTTCCCGCAGTATCTACCATTCTCTCAGAACCTGTAAAGAACGGGTGACACTCGTTACAAATATCTACTCTCAACTCATCTTTTGTACTCTCTGTCTCAAAACTGTTTCCACATGCACAGCTTACAGTACATTTTACTAATTTCGGGTGAATATCTTTTTTCATTTTTTTGCCTTTTGATACTCGTTTACGTGCGAATATCTATATATTTTTTAAATCCGTATGGGGGCGGATTTTTAAGAGTCGGATTATACCAATATTTATCTTAAAGTACTATTTTACTTGCAATTGCGAGAACGGCGCTCTCTGAGCGCAGAACCATCGGGGTATCGAGTCTAAATCTTTTTAAAGATGAGAGAAGCTCCTTCTCTTTCCCGGAAAAGCCTCCTTCGCATCCTATTAAAACAGTTTTTATATTGCTGTAATCCTGTAACGTCTCATCACAAAAATCAAACACGTTTGTATCCGGAAACTTTATTACAAACTCTTCTACACTTTTATATGTATCAAACTCAATATAACTGCTTCTCCCGCACTGCTGCATAGAAGCTTCCATAATTCTTTGGAATCTTTTAAAATCAAGTTTAATGTTTTTCTGGCTTCTCTCACATGAAATAAAGGAGACTCTCTCAACGCCTATTTCACAAAGTGAGGGCAGAACCTTCTCTATAGAATTGGTATCTATTATGCACCAGCCTACATGTAGCGACTTTTTGCTTTTTACTTCAATCTCTTCTGAGCCAAGAAGCGATAGCTCTGCACTTCTTGGCTCTAACGTCTCGATTTTGTACCTATGCAAGACCTTTATGTTTTCTCTGGATCTGAAACTTATCTCATCACCCTCTTTGTGGCGCCGTACCTTGATAAGATATTTATATAAATCACCTCTTATATGAAGTACTGACTCCCCGGCCTCATCATCAAGTATGTATATCAAAGCCACATCCAAGTTGAGATACTAAGAGTTACGAATATCTCTAAAAGCAGAATCTTAAGTGCATAAGATTTAAAATCTTTAAATGAACTACTCTCTTTTTGAGTGATATTCTTAAGCGCTTTTGCACGGCGGCGTTCTAAATAGATAAGAATAATGGCAAAAATTATCATAGCGACATTCTCTATGGTAAACTCCAGATGCTTAGCCGCCATCATAACAATACCGGTAAATATAACCATTCCTATCGCCGTTGCAGCGATGGGTGTAAAAAGCAGCATCACCCTTTTATATTTTGCCGTATTTTTTATACCAAAGAGCATAAAAATATTTATAAAAATAGCGCTCAGAACTAACATAACGCCCCAGTTGTGTGTTACAATACCCATATCATACATTTCATTCATAGTGGAATGTTACAATAAAAATAGAAAAAGAAGAAACATGGCTGTTACAATTGAAGAGGCGCTTGATTATATTTATAAAAATGCTACGCCAAGGTCACTAAAAATAGTACCTATTGAGGAGGCATTAGGTTATGTTTTAGCCCAAAATATAACTGCTTCGCACAACCTTCCTCCATATGATAACTCGGCGATGGACGGCTATGCCGTCAAAGTCGAGGATGCAGGCAAAAAAGTAAAGGTTGAAAAAACTATATTTGCTGGCGACGACTCTAAAGATATACTAAATAACGGGTTTGCCATAAAGATAATGACTGGAGCAAAGATCCCTGATGGATGCGAAGCGATCGTTCCAATAGAAGATGTAATTGAAGCAGATGGCGGAGTCAAACTCCCAGAGGAGATAAAACCTTCCAGACATATTCGTATGCGCGGCGAAGATATTAAAAGCGGAACTGCTATTTTGAGCAGAGGACAGAGAATCTATGCACATCATATTACCCTTCTCGCATCTCAGGGTATCAGTCATATAAAAGTCTATAAAAGACCAAAAGTGGCAATTTTTGCCTCTGGAAACGAGCTTAAGATGCACTTTGAGAATGTTGAAGCGCACCAACTCTACAATACAAACTCTCCCACATTTTTTGCAAGAGCGATAGAGCTTGGATGTGAAGTAGATTTTATAGGTACTGCTTGTGATTCGCTTGAAGATATATATGAGCACATCAAAAGTGCACTTGAGAGTGACTTGATCATAACATCGGGCGGAGTAAGCGTTGGCGATGCTGACTTCACAAAAGAGGCGTTTGGAAAGTTTGGTTATGAGATATTTTTTGATAAAGTCGAGATCAAACCTGGCAAACCTACGACATTCGGGCGAATAAAAGACACATTGGTACTAAATCTTCCAGGAAATCCTCTTGCAGCAGCGTTAAATTTTGAACTATTCGCTCAAAGCATCATATTGGCTCTTAGCGGCGATGAAGCAAAATATATAGCGCCTATCGAGACAACAGCTGCCGCAGAGTGTATTATAAAAGGCGGTAGAAGAACATTGATTCCCGGACACTTTGACGGTGCAGAATTCACACCGTACGATAAGTTTTCTCCTGGTATGATAACGCCGCTATCGCTCTCTAACGCATACATAATAGTAGATGAAAATTGTGGGATCATTAAAGAAGGAAGCAGGGTAAAGATACTATCTACAAGATTTAGCTTCAACTCAAAAGAGCAAAAAAGCCTTTCCCACGGCTAAACACTCTTAGGGTTTAAAAAACTCTCACCCTTTTTTATCTTCTCAAAAAGCCTTGTGTCTTGCCAGCTATTTTGAATTTCTTGGCTGAATTTTATATCATCTAAATCGATCTTCCCCATGTTTTGGGAGTATGCATCCTCTCTAAATGCCTGTGCATAGCCTGTTGCCGTTTCATGCACTATGACACTGTTTAGTTTTACTTCCTTCTCTCCGTTGATTGTAGTAGTAAGGGTCAGAAGGTTGTCTATAAGCACAAAAATAACACGGCTAAACTGCTCAGCGGACGGGGATACAGGCAAAAGTACCCATCTTTGTGAATGTGTTTGCATATCTGTTATATATTTTTCCTCATCACCGCTCCAAATTGCAATAGCATGGTCAAAACAATCAATTATATCTTTCATATTCTGCTTCATCAGCCCAAAATCATATACCATCTGACCGTTATCAAGAAAATTTGACTCAAATAAAAGTTCAACCTTGTAAGAGTGCCCATGCAGAGAACTTCTGCATTTCACACTTGAACAGCCGCGAACTATATGAGCATTTTCAAATTTAAAAAGCTTTCTTATTATCATCTATTACACACCTCTGTTTTGATCCCAAATTCTTATATGAAGTCTATCACTAAAATTGTATCCTTTTGATTTACAAAACTCTATAAGCGGTTCTGTGTTCGCCTCAACTTCCTCTTTAGTCCCGCCAAGAGGCATACAGAAAATGTCACAATCCGGCGCATGCATTGTTATCTCAAAAATCTCCTCTTCAAGCCCTAGATCTATAGAGTCCGCATCAATGGAGAATTTAAAAAAAGCCTCTTTTGCGTTTGAGGCGATAGAGTTTATAATATCGCCTCTGACTCTTTTACTAAATGGTTCATTTGAGTTTGATAACTTTACCGAAAGCGCAAAAATAGACTTCTTGTATATAGGATAACTCTCAAAATCTACATTTAAAGAACCGTTGGTCTCAAAAGTAATTCTGTGTCCATCCGCAATCAAAGCCTCTAAAAACTCAACAAAGATAGGTTCATTTGCATATATCAGCGGCTCTCCTCCGGTCAAAACAATGTCTACCTTTTTTGGTAACTCATATAGGTTCAGTATGTTTAAAAGCTCTTTGGAGTTCTCAATCGGTATCCAGTTTTGCAAAAAATGCTCCCTGTTTACTGCATATACAGTATCACATCCCAAAACTTTAGTACCGTCCGCTGCGCTCTCAATACAGCCAAAGCCTTCGCACTTCATATTGCATCCGCCAAAACGGAAAAAAAGTGAGGGTGTACCGACATAACGCCCCTCTCCCTGAATACTGTAAAAGTGTTCTACGAGATATATCATCAACCGCCCGTTTCATAAAAAGCACGGGATGAGACTTCACCATCCTCTCCGCCCCAGCGATTCTTTTCAGGTTTATTTTTAACGACTTCCCTTAGCACTTCTGCAGCTCCTGCTACATCTCCGGCTTTTATAGCTTTTGATATGCTCAGTGCTTCATCGAAGTAAAGACACGGAATAAGCTGTCCCTCTGCAGTCAGACGAATACGATTACACTGTTTACAGAAATCATCCTCGTAAGGCTCTATTATTCCAAATCTGTATCCGTCTTTCATTTTGTAGTAATGTGACGGTGACGAACCGTCAAAACCTTCATCTTCAAAATCGTAATGCTCTTTTAATATTGCCAAAAGTTCATCGGACTTCAGACCGCTTATCTCCTTGGAAGCAAAACGGTTCTCCATATACTCTATAAACCTTATAGACATACCGCGCTCTTTACAGTACTCCAGAACATCTATTATCTCATCTGCGTTCATATTTTTCATAGGTACCATATTTACTTTTACTTTAAGTCCTACTGCTCTTGCTTCCTCAACACCGTCCAAGACATTTGCCAAAACATCCTTGCCTGCTATCTTTTGAGCTACTTCCGGTTTTAAAGTATCTATACTTACATTTAGGCGTTTCAACCCTGCGTCTCGAAGTTTCTGTGCTGTTGATTTTAACAGATATGCGTTGGTCGTCATAGCAAGATCAATATCTGGAGCATAGTCGTATATCATCTTTATAAAGACGTCGAGATCTTCGCGTAAAAGAGGTTCTCCACCAGTGATACGGATCTTTTTTATACCTTCATCAATAGCTACCTTTACGAATAAAAATAGCTCTTCAAAGGTAAGAAGATTCTCTTTTGGTACCCAAGAGAACGGTTTTTCAGGCATACAGTACTGACATCTAAAATTGCAGCGCTCCGTTACGGAGATACGAAGATAATCTACTACTCTATGGTAGCTGTCTATTAGCATAATAATTCCTAAAGAGTTTTATATGTTTGTATTATATCTTTTGGAGGTAAAATGTAAGTTAAATGTTTTGAAGTTGTAAAATGAAGAGTGTTTTCAAGCCACAAGGAGTAGCTTGAAAATCAGAAGTGATTATTTGCTAGCAAATTTATAGTCTAGCATTACCCAGAATTTTGTTGTATCTGCATAACCACCGTTAGCATCCGCATCAAAATCAGCAACTTTTAAAGTACCAACAAGACCGTTGATACCAGGGATCGCTCTTGTATAAACAGCATCAATCTCAGTACCGTAGTCAGTGCTTCCTACATCACTTTGGAAGTCATGATAGATAACTTTGGCAGTACCAAAATCTTTTGAAGTATATCCAAGCATAGCGTTCATATCTTCAAGACCTGCAGTTGGGTTTCCAGCACCTGTAGCTGTTAAGAACATATCAGCCCATCCGTTTTGTCCATGAAGAGTTGCCATAGGCGTAGTAAATGCAGTGTCTCCGCCTGCAGCACCATCTTCTCCACTTAAGACTTCGTATCTAACACCTGCCAAGATACCGTTTACTTTTGCACCAAGTTCAAAGTTCATGTAATCAGCATCAGCCTTTACCGCTGCTCCGGTATAACCAGAATTTTCCATAGACGGGTCAGTCTGAGTAGCATACTCTGCACGGTAGTTGACTTTTACGCCATCTGCAACAGCCACATCACCTGTAAGTGCCAAACCATAAGTATCATGGCTTCCACCTGCAGTACCTTCTCCGATCAAATAAGCATAAGCAGTTGCTTTTAATTCAGGCATAGCCTTATATGAAATATTGACAAGTGCTGTTCTTGTATCTCTTTTACCAGCAGCTGTGTCGTGGTCAAAAACTCTATTGATTTGAGTTATATAAGAAGCAAATACGCTTAGGTTTTCAATGCTGTTACAAGTCAATGTATAAGCGTCGAATGTCTGGAACATCTGTCTCCAACCTACCGCTCCTACGAATCTCTGGTTGTCAAGATTGATCATCTGGCGACCTATTCTTAAAGTCGGTTTACCAAGCTTAATATCAACATAAGCCTGTGTAAGACGAGTCTGCTCAGGATCTGCAACAGTCGCATGTGTAACCTCTCCATTTGTAGTACTGTTGTAGTTATCATTTAAAGCACGAACATCAGTAATCTCGGCATATGCACTTAGCCAGTCAGTACCGAACAGATCACCACTTACACCAACAGTCAAACGGTTAGTAAATGCATTTGCATTGCTTTGCTTTTCACCAGTGTGAGGACCACTTGCAATCAAAGAATCAGTATCCACCATCTCGTAACGAGCTCTGATCTCACCTTTAGCCTTGATGTTACTTAAGATGTCCACCCCTTCAGCTTGCGCAGAAACTGAACCTATCCCCATCATCATGACCGCAGCCATTGACATTTTTACCATTTTTCTCATTTATTCTCTCCTGTTTTGTCTCTTTAATCACCCATATATAGAAGTGATACATAAGTGATAATTTTATCACTTATGTATCACTTCATATTATGAAATGTATTAGGACGTCACATATTCTACATCCCTAAATTTTAAATTTAGTTTAAATCACCCTTTTTAGCTCTTATTTGTTTACATTTTGTTATTAATTATGACATTTAAGCAATAATTTATATAAGGGGATGGTTAAACATTCTATATATCTGTTATAATTTCGCTATGAGATTTAGAAAACTTAAAAAAAATATAAACACAACTGACAAAAAAGAGCCTACAAAACTTACTTTTGCTCCATACAGCTACAGAGTAAAAGCTTTTATAACAGATCTCTTTATGATATATGTTCCTATACTATATATAATCACATATATAGCACTTGACGGCAAAGATGATTTTCAATCATCACAGTTTGGACCTTTAATAGGAGTCACTCTTTACGGTCTGATTTATGCGGTTTTGCTAAGCAGATTTGGGCATACACCGGGAAAAAAAGCTTACGAGATGAGGGTAGTAGATGATAAAAGCGGTAAAAATATATCGTTCTTTAGAGCAGTTGCTAGATTTATCGCTTTTCTTTTTACGGCTACAACGCTTTTGGGACTTTTTTTACCGTTCTACAGAAGAGATAAAAAAGCGCTTCATGATATTATTTGTAAAACAATAGTCGTAATTGAAAAGAAGTAAAAGATTAAATTTATATGAGAAGAAAAACTCTTCTCTATTTAGAGAAGAGTTTTTTGGCAAAGAGAGTTAGTGTAACTCTCTCCAAACTGATCTTTTCCACAAGAATGCAAAGATCGCAAATATAAGAATATACCACATAACATTCATACCGACAGATGCTCTTTCATCTCTTTTTGTATCACCTGCATCCGCAAGATGTTCAATAACCTTATGAGCTGCATCAGCTGTAACACCTACTCTAGGCATTGCAGTTCCTGCAAGGTGAGACTGAGGATTTTCAATAAAAGTACTCAAAAAGCTCTCACCGCGAGAACGTATATACATTGATAGATCCGGAGGTAGTTTACCCATATATTTTGTAAGAGATTCTTGGTACTCTAACACTTGAATATCATAAGCCAAAGACTCTTTTTCAAACTTGAACTCAGGCTTTGTGCCAAGCTGTGTCCACTTTTCATACTTAAGTGCGTGACATCTACCGCAAGCGTTTTCATAAGCCATTGCAGGAGTCAGCTCATCTTTGCTAACCGCTATAGATTGTAAGTATGCAACCATATCCGCAACTTCTTGATCTATATCTCCGCCAGCTCCATAAAACGCTACCATCGGGTGCATCTGACCTTTAGCCGCGTCAAACTTATGCTCAACTTTTAGAGCATGTGCAGGGTTTTTAATTAAATTCGCCAAAAACTTAGCATCATATACAGCACCTGCATTACTTAAATCAGGGGGATTAACACCGTATGCTCCTGCCGCAGTTACAGGATCCATTCCTGCCGGCACACCCTCTTTAGTAATTGAGTGACAACCTGTACAACCGCCGGCACCCATTGCCAGCTCTTTACCATTTGCAGCATTCCCTGTTTTTGCAAGTGCCGGAAGATCTGCATATGCAAAACCTTCGCTCTCAACATGCTTATGCATCTGAGAGTGAGCAAATGGCTCAACTAACCAGTATGTTAGGAGAGTAAAAGCAACAACAACAACCAATATTAAAGGTTCTTTATTTTTCATCCTATTCTCCTTATACTTTTTTTTCGTTCATAGTTATAAATGGAAGCACTATCCATAGTATAATAAATCCAAGTGCAGCCACTAGACCGATAGTACTGAATATACCCTCTGGAGGTAGTTTACCCATAGCAGTAAGTACGATCATATCGATTAGCAACAGCCAGAACCAAATACTAAAAGCTCCACGACGGCTTGCAGGAACTGCATTCGGGCTTCTATCCAACCATGGAAGAAGAACAAAGATAACCTGTGCAAAACCAAATGCTATTAGACCGATATTTACAGAGAACGGACGTAAAATCTCATAAGACCACAAGAAGTACCACTCTGGGTAGATGTGCGCAGGAGTTTTAAGCATATCTGCAGGGTCAAAGTTTACAGGGTCAAGTGCAAAACTGTAGTTATAAAATACAAGATAGAAGAAAAATACTAAAAATACTCCTACAACCATCATATCTTTACTCATAAAGTCATTAGCAAAACGAATAACTTTTGAACCAGCTTTGTCACCGTCAAGATATTTTTTAGCTTCTGCATCGAAATCGATCTCTTCACCGTCTTGGTTGTTAACATGAGGAATACGAAGAGCAGCAAAGTGAAGCCCTATAAGTCCCATGATAGCCAACGGCAAAAGAAGTACGTGAAGCATAAAGAAACGAGTTAAAAATGCCTGAGCAGGAACATAATCCCCGCGAATCCACTCAACTAAACCGTCCAAGTGCAAATCTCCAAGACTGAATATGTTTGTAATAACCATACCTGCCCAGTAGCTCATCTGCCCCCATGGAAGCATATAACCAGAGAATGCCTCTGCAGAAAAAGTAACAAAAAGAAGCATGCCTGAGATCCAGATCATCTCACGTCCCTTTTTGTATGAGCCGTAGTAGATACCTGTAAACATATGGATGTAGATAACCAAGAAAACAACAGATGCTGCTACCCCGTGAACATGTCTCCATAACCAGCCAAAGTCAACCTCTCTCATGATAGTGTAGTTAACACTGTCAAATGCCAAATCAACATGCGGTTGATAGTACATTAAAAGAAAAATTCCAGAAACTAACAGCAACGCAAAAGTTACTGCCAAAATCATACCCATTGCCCATAAAAAGTTAATATTTTTCGGGATCCAGTACTCAGATGCCATAACTTTTTCAACTTTTTCAACTGCTAAACGCTGGTTTAACCAATCTTTAACACTTGTTGCTTTTGTAAAATGTGCCATAATTCATCCCCCTCCTTAAAGCGTTATTCCGCTATCTTTCATAGCTTTGTATTCAGGGCCTACTTCGCCAAGAATCATATTGTTACCTTCAATTTTAAATGGAGGAATATCAAATGCACGCGGTGGTGGAACTTTAGTTACCTCACCTGCCCAGTTAAACTGACCGCCGTGACAAGCACACAAAAATGCTTTCTCTGCAGCATTATAACTCGGGATACATCCTAAGTGTGTACAAAGACCTATAGCAATCATAAAATGGGAATCACCGACAACAATATCTCTTGCTTTTTGACTCTCTGTCTGGCTAGCGATCATCTCAGCTGTTTTTTTCAAAACAAAAATCGGCTTTCCTCTCCACTTTTCTGTTACTAGCTCACCCTCCGGATATATTGTCATATCAAGAGTAGTAAAACCGGCAGCTTTAACGCTTGGAAGCGGATCCCAAGACTTCTTCATTGCAACCAATGAACCAACGGCACCAACACCTGCCACGGCGCCAAA
>JBFEYZ010000014.1:0-20255 GCA_041561855.1 Sulfurimonas sp.
AATTGATTTACTTATCTTTAACAAACTATCTCGCTATTACTAAAAAAGTCATCTATCACAGCGCGGTATTCTTGTACGTCAGATATACGGTTTACACTGTCTCTAAGTGCTGATGCACCTCGGTAACCTTTAGAGTAAGTATGAGTATGTTTTCTAAACATAGGTACTCCATGGGAGCCATAAAACTCTATCATTTTATCAAAGTGCTCCATGATTATATCATGCTTTATTTTTTTGTCAATAAACTCACTGCCCGATTTTAGTTGATGAAATATCCAAGGAGCACCCACAGCTCCCCTTCCGATCATGACTCCGTCGGCTCCGGTATGTTCCAAAACCCATTTTGCTTTTTCATAAGAATCTATATCTCCGTTTGCAATAACAGGGATTTTTACAGCTTCTTTTATCTCTTTTATAGCATCGTAATCTACTGCGGCTTTAAATTTTCCTGCACGAGTTCTACCGTGAACGGCTAAAAAATCAGCGCCGCTGTCCTCAACCATTTTTGCTATTTCTATATGATTTTTTTTCTCAAAACCAAGTCTTATTTTTACGCTTGTTAGGCTTTTGTTTGAAGTATCTTTGATCGTCTTTATTATATCGCCCATTAAAGGGAGATTTAGAAGCAGAGAACTGCCGCTGCCGTGTCCGACAACCTTTGGAACAGGACAACCGCAGTTCAGGTCTATGATGTCTATTCCATTTTGCTCGTTTAGTATTTCAACCGCTCGGCGCACGACATCAACTTCTGCACCTGCGATCTGAACTGAGTATGGGTCTTCGTTTGGGCTTTTTTCTATCATATGAAGTGTTTTGGCAGAACCGTGGACCAGAGCATTTGAACTAAGCATCTCGCTAACTGTCAAATCCGCTCCGAATTTTTTAACAACACTTCTAAAAGGCAGGTCCGTATAGCCCGCAAGCGGTGCTAATACAAACAGAGGCTTTTTAAAAGATAATTTTTCATTCATTATAAATTTGGCAAACTATATAAAAAGATTAATGTCAAAATGTTTTCCGCAATCTCTTAACGAACTGTACGCTTTAAAAGTAAGGTATTCATTAGGCTGCGATATATCAAGTATCTCTTTTGCAGGAGAGAGCATCTCCAAATCAAAGAGAGTAAACAAGTAAGCCTCCATAGCAGCTTCACCTTCATTGCTCAGCGTTTCAAAGAGTTTAATTCTCTGCTCAGGAAGCATTGATTTAGAGAGCTTTTTTGAAGCCTCTATATACTCTTTTGAATCTAGTCTCAGGTCATGAAATAGAGCAATCAATGAATCGTTAGATACCTCTAACGTATGTTTGTCGGCATTTATTCTTGCAAGTATTTCGAAAAGAGCATCTTTGCTAAGCGCATCTTTGTACTTCTCTATTGCATAAAGCGGAGCATATTTAACGAAGTCGACATAAACCTCTTTACGTAAGCTGATATCATACTTGTTCTTATCGCTTAAAATATCTTCTGCGCTTATGTCGCCTTTTTTATATCTGTTTCTCTCATTTTGAATAACCAAAGCATTTGAAGGTTTAAGAGAATATTTTTTCAGCTCGACTGCTTCGCCGCCTCTTATGCTGTTGATCAGAGTAAGAACATCTTTTAGCTTCTTGTTCTCTATATTTATATCAAATTCTCCGATCGGGAAGATCGTTGCATTATCCACAAGAGAACCCAGCAGCTTATATCTCTCGGTTTTAAACGAGTTTGAGCGCTCTTGCTTTCCAAGATATGCATCTACGATGGCATCAACTATCTTCTCATAATCTTTCTCATATTTTCGTCTTTTTAAAGTACCTAAAAAAGAGTAAAAAAGCATATGGATAACGCTGACAGCATATAATATGATCATAGGTATAACCACCCATACTGCCACAGAGAATGACGGCAGTGCAGTACCGAAGAAATCAATACTTGTGTTCTCTTGAGTTACAAAAGCGTATACATACCACCCTATTAGAACAATTAATATCAGTGCTGCTATCGTGTATCTTTTTATATGCATTACATACTCCTTATTTAGATTTTTCTACGATCTCTCTACAATCTATACAGTATATCGCATGAGGCTTAACTTTTAATCTTTGAAACCCTATAGGGTCTTCACACATTTCACAAATTCCATAATCGCCCGATGCGATCTTTCCAAGAGTAACGTTGATCTCTCTTAGCTCTTTTTCCTGCTGTCTTACAATAGCACTCTCTACCATAGAGCTGTTATCTACAGATGCATGATCACCCTCATCGTTAAGCTCCAACAAACTCAACTGATCAAGTTCGTCGTTTACACCTTTTATATTTTTAATGATTTGATCTTTTCTACTTTCTAAAATCTCTTTAAAGTATTTTAACTCGCTATCTTGCACTTACTTTCCTTATTTGTGATATGGGTGGTTGCTTAAAATCGAAAATCCCCTATAAATCTGCTCAAGCAAAACTGCCTTTGCAATTTTATGACTCATAGTTATATTTCCTAAACTTATAACGGCATCGCTTTTTTTCAAAAACTCATCCTCAAAGCCGTAAGCTCCTCCTATGAAAAATTTAATCGCAATTTTACCATCTAATAGCTTACTAAATTCATAACTATCAATTATTTTTCCATCTGGATGCAATATTACGCTAAAACCTTTTGATATATAAGGTTCTAAAAGTTTTGAATAAGCCTGTTTTGAAGCTTCCGGTGAGATAGTGTGTGCTTTTGTTACATCTTTGTTGAAAAGTTCAGTATCATCCACTTTAGCAAACCGCGAAATCATCTTTGTAAGTTCTTTGTAAAGAGGGTCGTAGGTAGAACGCTCTTTTTTTGCGATCGATACTATCTCAATATTCATAAAAGAAGCCCGCTGCCTATAACATGATATGTAACATGAGAAAATTTGTCGCTCTTCTTAACGCCGCCTATTGCTGCAACAAAATGTTTTGAATGTGAGGCAATCTCATCGAGACGTTCGCCTAGAATAGTTGATATATTGTCTTTTGTAGCAGTACTTCTGTATGCGCCCAGACCGATATAGTTCAGATCCATCTCATTAGCCTGCAGAACTTCCTCTTTGCTATGAGTTGAAATACCCAATATCTTGTCTTTTCCCGCAACATCTCTTAATATTTTTACGGCTTTTAGCGGATCTGCATCTATCTCTCTTAGATCTTCCTGCCCTATATGTACACCGTCACAAAACTCAACAAGCTCGTATGCATCGTTTACAATTAAAAAACCGTCATACATATTTCTGATTTTAATAAGCTGGCGTTTAATAAACTGCAGATCCGCATTTTTATTGCGGTACTGTATTATCTCTGCGTTTTGTTCTTTTGCGATGCGGATATATTCTTCCAGAGAGATTGCTCTCCTATCTAAAAGCTCTTGGTCGCAGAGTGCGTAAAGGCGCATTATGCAACTTTTAGAAGTGTTAAAAGGTCTGAGAGTGTTTTTTTGAGATTATTTCTATTTACAACCATATCTATTGATCCCTTTTCAAGCAAAAACTCTGCTCTTTGGAATCCATCAGGGAGAGCAGAACCGATCGTCTGCTCGATAACTCTCTGTCCTGCAAAACCTATCAATGCGCCTGGTTCTGCAATTATTATATCGCCAAGCGTTGCGAATGATGCGCTAACACCGCCCATTGTAGGATCTGTAAGAACTGAAATATACGGAAGATTGTGTTTCGAGAGCTTTGCCAAAGCAGCAGAGGTCTTACTCATCTGTAACAGTGAAAAAGTACTCTCCTGCATTCTCGCACCGCCGCTCGCACTTAGAATGATTAGTCCCTGTCTCTTATCTATGGCACGCTCTACGGCGCGAACTATCTTTTCACCCTCAACAGAACCTAACGAGCCGCCCATAAAAGCAAAATCAAATATAACTATCTGGGCAGGAACCCCGTGCATCTCACACTCTCCGCTTACAACAGATGAAGTTTTTCCCGTCTTAGCCTCTGCATCTTTAAGTCTCTGCTTGTATGATATTTTATCGGTAAATTTTAGCGGATCGACAGGTCTTAAAGTAGCGTCATATTCTACAAATGTTCCTTCATCTGCTAAAAGTTCTATTCTCTCTTTTACGCCTATCCTAATATGATATCCGCATTTAGGACAGACATGTCTTTGATTTTCAACCTCTTTGTAATACATCAGGGATTGGCATGATTTACACTTTACCCAGTGTGCAGGAGCTTCACTTTTAACCGGTTCTTTTATATTTTTGTTTCTAGAAAAAATGCTAAGTAAGTTCAAAAATTATCCTTTTATATATTATGGCGGGAATTATATCGAATTTATACTTTATTTTTATAATTTTTAATGACAGGAAAGAACGTATATGCAAAATCTTGCATATACGCAAAGAACTATTTGAGCAGTGATTTTACTATGCTTCTGGCAGCTTCTCGTCCATCGTACGCAGCAGTAACTACAAGATCTGCGCCTCTGTAACAATCACCTCCGGCGTATACTCCTGATGTTGTAGTCTCATGAGTATCTTCATTTATTATGATTCCGCCCCATTTGTTAGTATCTATGCCGTTTTCGGCTAAAAATGAAGGAACTTCTGGATCAAAACCAAGCGACATAATGACAACATCGGCATTTACTCTATATTCGCTCCCCTTTATCTCCTCCATCTTTTGACGCCCGCTTTCATCTTTTGCGCCTAGAGTAGTTTTTATCACTTCAACGCTTACTGCATTGCCTTTATCATTCAATATTATCTCTTTAGGAGAGACAAAGAATGTAAAGTCGACACCCTCTTCCATTGCATTTTTATACTCTTTTTGGCTTCCAGGCATATTATGAGCATCACGTCTGTAAAGACATGTAACGCTTTTTGCGCCCTCTCTTTTAGCGGTTCTTAGACAATCCATAGCAGTATCTCCGCCGCCGATTACAACAACATTTTTGTCTTTAAAATCAAACTTTTTATCATAAGAGAGCTTGAAGTTTTTTCTCTGGATCGCCGTTAAATACTCCATTGCTTTATATACATTAGGTGCCTGCTCTCCATTTATAGATGCTTTTTTTGCTTTTGTCGCACCGATACCTATAAACATCGCGTCATGCTTGCCTGCTATCTCTTCAAAAGTTATATCTTTGCCGACTTCGCAATTAAGAACAAGCTCCATCCCTGCCTCTGCAAGGAACTTTATACGGCGCTCTATTATTTTTTTGTCAAGCTTGAAGTTTGGTATACCGTATGTCATAAGTCCGCCTGCTCTGTCGCTTCTCTCATAGACAGTTACTGCAATTCCTGAACGAAGCAGGTAAGTAGCAGCAGAGAGTCCTGCAGGACCGCTTCCAATTATTGCAACTTTTTTATCGGTAGTAATTCCAGGAAAGTCAGGCTTGAAACCGGCTTTAAATCCCTCTTCTGTTATATGAGTCTCAACAGAACCTATCGTTATTGCTCCGTGTCCGTCGTTTAATGTACAATCACCCTCACAAAGTCTGTCATGCGGACATACTCTTCCCATAACTTCAGGAAACGGAGACGGTTCGTTTGAGAGCTTGAATGCAAATTCAAGATCTTTTTCGCTTACCGCTTTTAGCCACTGCGGTATATAGTTGTGAAGCGGGCACTTGTTTAGACAAAACGGGTCTCCGCACTGGATACATCTTTCACTCTGCGTTGCCGCTTCGCTCTTGTCAAAAACTTCGTAAATCTCGCCAAAATCCTTTGTTCTCTCTACGACTAATCTTTTTTTTGCTTCTATTCTTTCAATTGTTAAATACTCTCTCATGATTAATCTCCGATCTCTAAGTTAATAGGCAGTTTAGTTAGATTTTTAGGTTTTACAAGCCAGAAGTTTCTTACTTCTATTCTAAAGTTGTCAAGCAGCGCTTTTGCCTTTTTGCTCTCCGTCTCGACAACATAATCTTTTAAAAGTTTTTTGAGGTAGTGTCTAGCCTCGTCAGTCTCGTCGGTATCTATTCTCACAAGCTCAACAAGTTCACGGTTCGCGTTTTCAAAGAATTTATGTTCCTCGTCATATACAAAACTGATACCGCCTGTCATACCTGCGCCGAAGTTTATTCCTGTGCGCCCAAGTATAACGACAACGCCGCCCGTCATATATTCACAAGCATTATCCCCTGTTCCCTCGACAATAGCAAGTGCTCCTGAGTTACGCACGGCAAATCTCTCTCCTACGCTTCCTGCAACATAAAGCTTTCCGCCTGTCGCTCCGTAAAGACAAGTATTACCGCCTGCAGCGAACTCTTCACCGCTGTTCTTTGAAGTAACGATTATCTTGCCTCCGTGCATACCTTTTCCGATATAGTCATTTGCAACACCGTTTAAATAGATAGAAACTCCATGAATTAAAAATGCTCCCAAAGCCTGTCCGCTAATTCCAGTAAGGTTTATACGGATCGTGTCAGAAGCAAGGCCTTTATCACCGTAGTACTCAGCTATTTCACCACTTATTAGCGCACCGAAGCTTCTATTGACGTTCGTTATCTTTCTGCTGATCTTAACAGGGTGTTCAGGATGTTTTATAGCACTCATAGCCTCTTTAAGAACATCTTTTTCAAAAGAGTTATCGTCAAACGGAGGGTTTGTAAGCTGTTGACAACTGTTAACTCCATCCTCCTGATGTAAAACGGCACTAAAATCGAACTTTTTAGCAAAACTGTCATCTGTAACTTTTAACAGATCGCTTCTACCTATCATCTCCTGCATAGTTCTAAACCCAAGCTCAGCCATAATCGAACGTATATCTTCAGCCAAAAGAGTAAAATAGTTGATAAGCTGATCAACATGTCCCTTAAAGAACTCTTCTCTTAACTTCTCATTTTGTGTTGCAATACCGACCGAACACTTATTGACGTGACATATTCTAAGCATTTTACATCCTACGATAGTTAAAACACCTGTTCCGAATCCATAGCTCTCTGCGCCGAGCAGTGCAGCTTTTACAACGTCAAGACCAGATTTAAGGCCGCCGTCAGTCTGAAGCTCGACTACTCTTCTTAGATTATTTGCCTTAAGAGCGTTATGCGCTTCGCTAAGTCCAAGCTCCCACGGATTTCCCGCAAACTTTATGGAAGTAAGAGGTGCGGCACCTGTTCCGCCGTCTCCGCCTGAGATAATAATCTTATCCGCATACGCTTTAGCAACACCTGCCGCAATAGTTCCTACACCAATTGTAGAGACCAGCTTGACAGCAACTCTTGCCTTTGGGTTTACCTGCTTGACGTCAAATATAAGCTGTGCCAGATCCTCAATAGAGTAGATATCGTGATGAGGAGGAGGTGAGATCAGAGTAACACCGGGAACAGTATGACGAAGCTTTCCGATAAGCGCTGAAACTTTATGTCCAGGAAGCTGTCCTCCTTCTCCCGGTTTTGCACCCTGAGCAACTTTTATCTGAATCTCTTCAGCACTTCTAAGGTATGCAGGCGTGACACCGAAACGTCCAGATGCCACCTGTTTGATCTTTGAGTTTCTCTCCGTACCGAAACGCTCAGGATCTTCTCCGCCCTCTCCACAGTTTGACTGCGCCCCTATTCTGTTCATTGCTATTGCAATTGTCTCATGAGCTTCAGGACTGATAGAACCAAGACTCATAGCGGCTGATGCAAATCTCTTAAATATCTCCTCTTTAGGCTCTACTTCCGATATATCTATTGGCTTTCTATCCGATTTTATATCAAAGAAATCACGAATGAACTTCAATCCTCTTTTGTTTACCAGATCTCTTAGTTTTTCATAATCTTTTTTACTTCCGCTCTCTGCAGTCGCATGTATTGCATGGATAACTGCAGGTCCGAAATCGTGATGCTCCTGATCGCTGTAGAACTTGTAATATCCGCCTATATTTAAAGGAAATATTTTATTAAAGCCGGTCTGTTCAAATGCTTGTTCATGATATTTTGTAAGTCTTTCGTCAATATCACTGTAATCAAGCCCGTTCAATGCAGAGTTTGATGCCCCAAAACACTCACTCACTATCTCACGGCTAAGACCCATCACGTCAAAAAGACCAGAGTTTCTATACGATGCTATAGTTGAGATACCCATCTTAGACATGATCTTAAGTATTCCTGCATTTAACGACCCGTGAACTGCTTTTAGCGCCACATTGCAGTCAAACGTAATTGCATTAGACCTTTTAGTATGATCAATAACAGTCTCAGCCAAGAGTTTTGGATGTATTGCATTTGCACCATAGCCTATTAGCACTGCGGCACTATGAGAATCATAAACCTCACAACTTACCGCAACCATAGATGCCAAATGACGCACTTTTGCCTTCAAAAGAGCAGAATTAAGACGTCCAATAGCCATAGCCATAGGAATAATCTTTTTCTTTTTGCTAAATTCGCTGTCATCCAATATAATAATTCTAGTACCTTCGTTCTTAACTGAATTTACAACATTTTCAACCAAAGCATCAAGCGATTTTTTCAGATCACTCTCATACGCCGTCGAGAATGTTTTATTGCGGTAAAAATCCTGATAGCTAGGAGACTTTTTGTCACCGAATGATTTTAAAATAGAAAGTTTTTCGCTCGTAATAATCGGAGATATTGATTTAAGACGATGTGCATGAAAAGGTACTTCATCAAGTATATTATGAATTTCACCGAAACCTGTATTTAAGCTCATTACCACTTTTTCTCTGATCGGGTCGATCGGAGGGTTTGTAACCTGAGCGAACTTCTGCTTAAAAAAGTCGCTAAAAGCTCTTTGCTTATTTGAGAATGCTGCAAGCGGCGTATCATCACCCATAGAGCCTACAGCTTCCTTCCCCTCCAGGATCATAGGCTCTATAACCTGCTCTATCACCTCATGCGTAATATTAAAGTATCTCTGTCTTGCGATAAGATCCTCTTTTGTATACTTAGAGTCTGACATATACTGATCTACAACATGCTCCTGAAGATAAATCATATGCTCGTTCAACCACTCCATATAAGGATTTGAACTCTTTAGGTAGTCGTTTATATCGCTGTTTTTAAATATTTTCCCGTTTTTAAGATCAAGTCCGATCATCTCACCTGATTGAAGACGGCCTCTCTCTTTAATATCTTTCTCAGGGATATCGACAACACCGTATTCACTTGCTATTAGCAAAGTGTCATCTTTTGTTATTATATATTTTGAAGGACGAAGCCCGTTTCTATCAAGAACACAACCTACGTATCTTCCATCAGTTACTGAAAATGCCGCAGGCCCGTCCCAAGCTTCGAAAACAGTTGAATGAAACTCATAAAATGCGCGTAGCTCAGGATCCATATGAGGTGCATTCTGCCAAGCCGCAGGTATCACCGCGCGAACAGCTTTAAAAAAGTCCATACCGTTTGCTAACAAAAACTCAAAAAAGTTATCTGCCGAAGCACTGTCTGATGACTTAGGCTGTAAAATAGGCAGTATTCTTTGAATCTCATCATCAGTAAATATTTCACTCTTGATAGATTCCGATTTTATCTCTACATTAAAACGGTTCCCCTCTACAGAGTTTATCTCCCCATTGTGAGCAACAGCACGAAACGGCTGAGCAAGTCTCCACTGCGGAAGCGTATTTGTCGAGAATCTTTGGTGAAAGAGTGAAAATGAGATTTTAAAACTCTCATCCTGAAGGTCGATAAAAAACTCTTTTATATGCGTAGGCATAACAAGTCCCTTGTAAGAGAGGACCTTTGAGCTCATAGAGGCTATATAAAAATCATTGTCATCTTCTAGTTTATGCTCGCTCTCTTTGCGGGATAGATATAAAAGTGCGTCAAATCTGTTGGTTGCCATAATAGAGTTTGGAGTAATGAATAATTGAACGATTTTAGGAAGAGTTAGAAGTGCTTGTTCTCCTAGAGCATCAGTATTTACCGGAACAAATCTGCGAAGTACTATCTTTAGATCATTTGCCTCACAAATCTCCTCTATAACATCTAAATGTTTTAGATCTTTTGTAAATACACAGGCAACTGCAAACTGCTTTGGCAGCTCGATGCCCTCTTTTGATGCCTCTTTGCGAAGAAACTCTTCCGGAAGAGAAAAAAGCAAGCCGCTGCCGTCCCCTGTTTTTCCGTCAGCTGCTACGGCACCGCGGTGCATCATTCTCTCTAGCGCAGTTACGGCATCATTTAAAACTTTGTGCGATGCTTTGTTTTTAATGTTTGCAACAAGCCCGAAACCACAATTATCTTTAAATGATCTCAATAAATCATGATGTTCAATCATACTAACTCCTAAATTTTGCAATTTTATTTATTTTTTTACAAATTTAATCTCTTTTTAAAGAAACTTGTTCTATTTAGAGATTGGACTTGCATTATACATTTTAAAGGTTTAAAAAAATATAATATCGGTATGATTATTTTGAGAAAATTTAAAAAATGCGTAGTAAAGAAGCAGAAAAATGCAAGGGTTTATTCTAAATCTTAACAAAGTCAAAGATGAAGATTTAATAGTCACTATCATATCAAGAGAGAACTTAGATACTCTTTATAGGTTTTACGGAGCAAGACACGGAGTGATAAACTTGGGCTTTAAAATCGACTACGAGAAAGAGGCTTCATCTAAATCAACCATATATAGATTAAAAGATGTAATACATATTGGGTTCAACTGGATAAATGATTATAAACTCTTAAGAGTATGGCAGGATTTTTGCGCACTCTTTTACAGACATCTAAAAGATGCAGATGAGCTTGATGAGTTCTATTTTGAACTTTTAGAGAGTGCTTCAAAAAACTGGAACAGACAGAACCCAAAAAGAGTAGCCGTTGAGTCATATATTAAACTGCTTAGATATGAAGGAAGGCTGCATAAAGAGTTTGAGTGTTTTTTATGTTCAGCTCCAATAATCGAAGATGACATATCGCTTATCCGTGCATTCCTGCCGACTCATAAAGAGTGCACTCATACATTTGGGATCAAAAAAAGCGCACTCGTAGAGTTATTTGAAAACGACTCTACGCTGTTTTTAAATGACAAAGAGATAGAGAGACTCTGGTATATTCTGCTTGAAGGGCTGTGATCTAAACTACCATTTCAAAAACGTTAAACTTCCCGTCATGATAATATAGAAGTTCAAATCCGTGCTTGTCTACGATTCTTCTAACTAGGCTTAGTCCAAGTCCATATCCTGATTGGTTTCTTGAATTATCACCCTGCGTAAAGGCTTCACAATAATATTCCAAAGGTTTGTCTAAGACTTCACCCATGCTCTTTACAGATATTTTTGTATCTTTGACAACCACATATACCGGCTTCTCGGTTCCGTATTTAAGTGCGTTGTCTATTAAGTTTTTAAGAGCTATTGAGAGATAGTTAAGATCTCCTTTTATCTCAAAACTTGAATCTATTGTAATATCTACGAGATTTTCATCTTCTATAAAAAGTTTAGAGAGAGCTTCTCCTACAAGAGTGTCAGAACTAAATGTCTCAAAGTTTAACTTGTTTTGGTTAGCATTAAGTTTTTCAAGACATAAGAGCTCGTTTATCATCTCATCTATTTGAAAAAGTGCTTTATTTAAAATTCTTTTATACTTATTGTCCTCTATCATATCCAGCGCTATCTTGGATTTAGATATTGGTGTCTTAAGCTCATGGCCTATATCTCGAAGCAGTCTCTGTCTGGATGTAATAAGGTCTTGAATATTTGATGCCATAGAGTTAAATGTCTTAGCGACCTCCCCTATCTCATCTTTACATCCGGTCTTAATTCTTAGACAGTACTCTCCCTCTCCAAATTTTCTGATTATCTTTGATATATCTTTTAGCGGATATACCATCTTTAAAATTATCAGACATAATAATATCAAAATAAATATATCTGCCACTATCATGTAGTTTAAGAACTCTTTTTTCTCAAAATTGTTATCTTGGGAGAGATCTATGACCAGCATCTCATCATCCAAATACTTCATATAAAGAAGATACCTGCCCTCTTTATCTTTTAGTATTTTTATGCTTGAGAGATCAGTATTATATTCATGCAGAATATGTGATTTTTCAATATGGCTCTTCTTGTCTTGGATAATCTCAAATTTCAGCTCTTTTAATCTTTCATCTAAGCTCTTCTTATCGCTGTTAGACATATATTTAAAAAGCTCTCCCGAGACATGTATATACTTGTCTCTGAGCAACATTTCAATTGTATCTTTTGTTAGTTTGTTTATTTCGACTGAGACGAAAAACATCAAAGAGAAAGTTATAAGAAAAAATATAATGACTTTATAAAAAATTGACATCTGTTATCCTATAAATTTATAGCCTATGCCCCATATAGACTTTATGTACTGAGGATCTTTCGAATCATCACCTAGTTTTTGTCTTATATTGCTTATATGCATATCTATCGTTCTGTCTTTAGAGCTGTACTCAATTCCGCTCACAGCGTTTGATATAGATTCTCTAGATAAAACCTTACCTATATTAAATAAAAAGAGATGCAAAATATCATATTCTATCTTAGTAAGGTCCAGCGCCAGTCCGTCTATCTTTATCTCATGTTTATCTTCATCTATTTCAAAATTGCTTATAGTCTTATTCTTACTTGTTCCTCTTCTTAGGATAGCATTTATTCTAAGGACAAGCTCTCTGGACTCGTAAGGTTTTGCCAAATAATCATCGGCACCCAAGTCAAAGCCCAGTATCTTATCGCTTATTTCACCCCTTGCAGATGAGATTATAATAGGAATAGCAGATATTTGCCTGATTTTTTTACATACGTCAAAGCCATCCATCTGGGGCAACATAAGATCAAGTACGATAAGAGAGTATTTGTCGCTGTTGTTTTCCAGATGAACAAGCGCCTCTTTTGGTTTGGTAAACGCCTCTACATGCAGTTCATAGTTCTCTAAATAGTCGCGAATCAATGTCTGCATATCCAGATCATCTTCTATAAGTAAAACATTATGCATTATTTAACTTCCCAATCATCAAAATATTTTGCAAAACCGGCCTTCTGATCTTTGTTCAAAACAGCATGTATCTTTATAAGAAAGTTTTTTTCAATCTCTCTGGACCTAGTATCTGATTTAATATTAAGACTCTCTATTTCATCAATTTTAAGGTCCTCTTTTAAAAACAGCTCTTTTTTCTTTAGCTCTATCTCATCTTTAAATCTTTTAAACTCTTTTAGCTGTGCGCTAAACTCAAATAAGATCTCTTTTACAATAATTTTTTGTTCTTTTGAGAGGTTAAGATGAGAGAGTTCTTTATTGATATGATGGATTTTGTGATCTGCTAATAGCAGAGTAGCAAGAGAAAATAGTAAAATAATTATGTACTTCAATTTCAATATCCTATTTAAATCTAAACGGACTATTTTAATACTTTTATTATTTAATATACCTTGTTTGGCTGCAAAATTTCTTTAACTTTACGTATATGCTCAATAAACAGATCTTTTTCTTTATAGCCTGACAGGCGATAATCTTTTAGCTCTCGTTTATTGGCATCAAAGAAGATGATGCCCGGAGGTCCATACAGAGAAAATCTTTTCAGCAACTCTATATCTATATCTCTAACCTGTGTAACATCAACTTTTATAAGCTCAAATAGATCGAGCTGTTGAGTCACTTCAACTTTACTAAGGACATTTGTATCAAGTTCTTTGCAATTATCGCACCACTGCGCTGTAAAAACTATCATTGCAGGCTTTTGCAATTTTTCTAATGTTTCATCAAACTCTTCGGCAGATATGGTTTTAAACTCTGCAAGCAAGAGTCTTTTATCACTTATAAATTTTGCCTTAAACGGCTCTAGCGGGTCTTTTATATTTGTTGCGCCTGCAATTGAGCCTATAATTAATATAATGCCGTACATTAAAATTAGCAACGCTATTAATTTTTTTAAATGATATATGCTGTCAATAGCCGAGCATGCTTTGTTCTCAAATATATTCATAAAAACAGCAATAGCTGCAAACAAAATTCCCAGCAATAGTAAAATAATCTGCCCGTCCATGATGCGAGATAAAACCCATATTGAAAACCCCATCATCATAAAACCGAAAAACAGTTTAACATCAGCCATCCAAGGACCGGGCTTTGGCATAAATCTGCCGGCACCTGCACCTATTAGAAGCAGAGGCACACCCATTCCAAAGCTCATTAAAAATAGGGAAAGTCCGCCTACAAACTCATTTCCGGTTTGGCTAATATATATAAGTGCACCAACCAACGGCGGCGCAACGCATGGACCTACTATCAGCGCAGATAATACTCCTAAAACAGCTACATTAAAATATGTTCTATCTTTTCCGTAAAGCGCTTTAGAATTCATAAATGATTGTATGCTTTTTGGCATCTGTATGGTAAATGTACCAAACATTGCCAAGCCCAACACAAAAAAGAAGAGGCTAAACAAAACTATAATCCACGGCTGCTGGAAAAAAGCTTGAATATTGCTTCCAAGAGATGCAGCTAAAACACCGGCAACAGCATAAACAACGGACATTGAAACAACATACATAAGAGATAGCATAAAGCCCTCTTTTGTGCTTATATTCTCTTTTTTAGAGATTATAACCGCAGAAAGTATGGGAATAACAGGTAACATACACGGAGTAAACGCAAGAAGAAATCCAAAACCGAAAAAAGTTATCAATGTAAAAAGCAAACTTTTATTTTTAAGCATCTCCACAATGCCGTCCTGTTCGCTCTTTATTTGCGCAGTACCGGCAGTGCTTTGGTTTTCATCACCAATTATTAGCGTTGTAACCCTGTCATTGAATATATCTACTTTTTCTTTAGAATCCGAGCAGATTTCATCTTTAGCGCATGGCTCTATTTCTTCGGTCTTATTTGCAGGTTTATCTTTGTCCTGAGCGCTGCTTGGGAGCGTAAATGTTTTTTCATATTTTTGAACTTCTGAACACTCATGTGATTTATCGCATATTTGGTATATTAAAACAAGATCGAACTCTTTGTCTTGTTCTGCTTCGACAATAGCTTTTATTTTTGTTTTATCCCAGAAGACACTCTTGCCGTCATAAAGCTCTGAATCTTGGTAAAACACACTATTAAATGATGCTTCTGCCGGCCTTATCTCTAAATTTAGAACATCTTCTGGCACATAGTTGCTTTTTTTAGTGCTTAAAATGATGTTGAACTCATTTTTATCTTGCAAAATGTTTATTTTTGCCGAGAGATCATCTTCTGAAAACAGATAAAATGGTAAAGCAGCTAATATGATAAAAAACAGATTTAATTTCGTAAAAATACAAAACTCCTAAACAATATTATTTGACCGTATACAAGATTTATTTTAAATCATTTACCGTTTTTTTTATAGTGTCCATTACCTTATTATAATCAGGCTCTTTATTGATATCTGAGACGATCTCTTGGTAAATAATTCTTCCATTTTTACCTACGATAAAAATCGCTCTGATCAACAGCCCTTTAAGTTCACCGTCTGTTATGACAACACCGTAATTTTCTCCCACTTCTCCATAAGCGAAATCAGAAGCGATAGAAATATTTTTGATGCCGCGTCCTTTACAAAAACGGTCGTCTGCATAAGGCAGGTCCATAGAGACAACTGTCATATCTACTTCAGGAAACTGCTTTATCTCATCATCAAATCTTTTTGATTGTGCGGAGCATATCGGAGTATCAATAGAAGGTACCGTAACAATAACTTGAACTCTGCCTGTTTTTCCACCGACTGTTTTTATACTAAAATCAGGCTCTGTAACACGAGCAACAGGTGCTTTAGCACCAACTACAGGGAATGTTCCCTTAACATGAACCACATCACCGTTGTAGTTTATAACAGCCTCGGCAGCCATCAAAGACAGTGTTGAGAACACCATGACAAACAATGTAACTATTTTTTTCATCCGTATACGCCCCTTTGCATAAAAAAGTATCAGATTATAACAAATTATAAACTGTTAAACAATTAAATTATAATAATTTATTATGACTTTTTAGCGACTAAAGATGCAACCTTTATCTTTTCGCCTCTTAAGTTTATATCGACTCTCTCTTCGTAGTAGATGACATCAAGTCCTATAAAAGAGTGTAAAAGCTCATTTTTACGCAAAAGATAATCCAAGTTCGTAGTAGGAAGGTTAAAGTCTCCGTGAGCTACTATAAAGGTCTCAAAAACTAAAAGCCCCCCGCTTTTAAGAGCATCCTTCATCTGTGAGACTAAACGACGGTTGAGGTAGTTTACATTAACTATTAGATCATATTTGTTAGGAGTTAAGTTATATTTATCCAGATCCGTATCTATTTTTTTAATGGTCGAACTCTTTCTTACCCTCTCAAGCGCATAGTCCGAAATATCTATTGCATCGACAAGAAAGCCCAGATCGGCAAGATAGTGTGTATTTCTTCCTGTACCGCACGCCACATCAATTGCCTGACCTACATTTGCATGTTCAATATATCTATCCAAAAGAGGAGAGACTTCCTGCGGCATAGGATTGTCCAAGTATCTCTCATTCCATCTCTGTTTATCTTCTTTCATATATATCCCCCTTAAGATAATCTGTTTTTATAGTCTTGATACCCAAACTCTTTGATAACATCAAGAGTTTTATCTTCTCTTAGTATAACCAATGAAGGTAACTTAATACCGTTGAAAGTCGTGTTTTTTACAAATGTATAGTGAATCTGGTCTTCAAATATCACTAAATCTCCTACCTGAAGCGGCTCATCAAAAGAATAATCACCCATAATGTCTCCGGCTAGACATGTGTTTCCGCCAAAACGATAGGTATACTTCTTCTCTCCTGCCTCACCGCTGTCTCTGACCATTGCACGATACGGCATAGCAAGTGTGTCAGGCATATGAGCCTCGGCAGACGTATCTAAAATAGCTATATCCATACCGTTATGTACAATATCCAAAACCGTGCTTACAAGCACTCCTGTTTGCCAACCGACTGCTTCGCCCGGCTCCAAATAGACATCAACATCGTATTTTTCTCTAAACTCTTTTATTATACGGATAAGTTTATCGACATCATACCCCTCTTTAGTTATATGATGGCCTCCGCCAAAGTTGATATACTTCAATCCTTTGAAATATTTTGAAAACTTTGCCTCAAAAGCTTGTAAAACATCCTCTAAAGCATCTACATCCTGCTCGCAGAGGGCGTGGAAATTGAGTCCGTCTATAAGGTCAAGAACACTCTCGTCAAAATTTTCAAGAGTAGTACCCAGTCGGCTATAAAGCCCGCATGGATTGTAAATGTCTTTTGGAGATGAGGACTGCTCTGGATTTATTCTCAAAGAGAGGCTTATCTCCGAGTCTATCTGCTTTACTGTGTCATAATATTTAAAAAGCTGATTAGGCGAATTGAAGACTATATGGTCCGATATGCGTGCGATATCTTCAATATCTTCATCTTTATACGCAGGCGAGTATGTATGTACCTCAAGATTTTCATCATCCTTTGCAAACTCTTCTCTAGCCAATAGAGCTTCATGAAGTCCGCTTGCAGTACACCCTTTTAAATACTGCTTAACAAGATCAAAGGTGCTCCACATGGCAAAGCCTTTTAGTGCCAATATGATCTTTGCTCCGCTCTGCGTCTGAACACGGTTTAAAATTTCAAGATTTGCACGAAGCAAAGACTCGTCACACATATAATAAGGAGTAGATGGCCAATTAGGGTTTTGCATAATATTTTCCACGCTTTTTGCTATTTTTTTCTCATTCTGTTGATAAGTATCTGATTATATTTCTCTTTGACTCTTGAGGCAACATGCTCGAAATCATCAGCATCAAGCCCCATCTCTTCGACTATTTCACAGGCCTCTTTTATCGACTCTTTTGTTAAAACATTTCTTGGGTTTACCGCAACTCTTACGGCATCAAGCGAATCTATATATGATTTTACTTTAGGGCTTACGTTTGTTTCAAAATCCAAACCTTTTAGTATTTCGACATAAAGAGGTTCAAGCATCCAATGTTCAAAAAGAAGTGCGCTAAGGTAGTAAGTAGTAGTACCCAGAAGAGAATACTCATACTCTATAACGTTCTTTGAATTTCTATAGCCTATTTCAAACTTTTTAGCGTAGTGGCTTTTTAAGACCTCGTTTGCCAGCACTAGTTTTCCGGTCTCCATAATAAGAGCCAAAGGGGACATAAACTGTGCATGCCTGAGATCTACTCTGGAATACCACTGCATCATAAGAGTGCTTTGAAGCTGGCATATGTCGTTAAATCTTTTGTTGTCTACCCCGTAAATCTCAGTATCTGCTTTTAGCTCTTTATCGACAGCATATTTTAAGACCAGACCGTAAATTTCATCGGTCCCAAAAAGTGTCACAGCTTGAGCAATAGAGGCTATTTTCCTAGAAAAACCGTATATAGGTGCGTTTATCATCTTTAGGATATTTGCGGCAAGTGCCGCATCATCCTCAATAACCTTTACAAGTCTTATAATATCGATATTTTGAGAGCCGCAGCTGTATATCTGCTGTATAACAAACGGTGTGTTTGATAGCGGGGGCAGTGACTCTATATCGGATATTATATGCTTAAAGGTCATTTTTTACGCTTCTAGCTCTTTTACCTGCCAAGGCAGACCTTGCGTGTTCATCTCATCCATAAAAGGATCAGGATCCATCTGCTCCATATTAAATACTCCGACTCCGCTCCATATGCCTTTTAACATAAGCTTTGCTCCTATCATTGCAGGAACACCGGTAGTATAAGAGACTCCTTGAGAATTTGTCTCTTTGAAACACTCTTCATGATCTTTAACCTGATAGATATATATCTTTCTCTTTTTACCGTCTTTAATACCTTCGGCAACTATACCTATATTTGTTTTACCTTTAGTACGAGGCCCTAAAGATGCAGGATCTGGAAGAAGCGTCTTTAGAAACTCAATAGGAACGATCTTCATGCCTTTGTGTTCTACAGGTTCTATGCCAAGCATCCCGACATTTTCCAAACACTTCATATGTGTAAGATAGCTCTGCCCGAACGTCATAAAAAATCTTATACGTTTTAGACCTTTTATATGCTTTACAAGAGACTCCATCTCTTCATGGTAAAGAAGGTAGCTGTCTTTAGGTCCTACCTCAGGATAATCCCAAACCTGCATGATCTCCATCGGCTCAGTCTCTATCCACTCTCCGTTCTCCCAGTAACGACCCTTGGAAGAGACTTCTCTCAGGTTTATCTCAGGATTGAAGTTTGTCGCAAACGGGTATCCGTGATCGCCTGCATTGCAGTCGAGAATATCAATAGTATGTATCTCATCAAAGTAGTGCTTCTGAGCATAAGCACAAAATACATTTGTAGCCCCTGGGTCAAAACCGCTGCCCAAAAGCCCCATGATTCCGGCTTCTTTAAATTTTTCATCTCTTGCCCACTGAAGCTTGTATTCGAATTTTGCCTCATCCGGGTGCTCATAGTTTGCCGTATCTAGATATGGAGTCTTTGTAGCTATACAAGCATCCATAATTGTCAGATCCTGATACGGGAGGGCTACGTTTATAAGAATATCAGGCTTGCACTCGTTTATAAGCTTTATTACTTCATCAGTACTGTCGGCATCTACCGAAGCCACTTCTATATCTGCATTTGGCAGCTCATCTTTTATCTCTTGACATCTTCCTACTGTTCTGCTCGCTAATACAATACGTCCAAAAACGTCTGCATTTTGTACACATTTATGTACTACAACGCGACCTACTCCACCTGCGCCGATAATCAATGTTGTTCTCAAATCTTATTCCTTTTCAATTTTATAACTCTTTCTCTTAGCTCGTCTGCCTTTATCTCATGCGAAATCGGCTTTCCGAAATAGACCGTAATTTCCCTCTTTTTAAAAAAGCATCTTTTTGAATCGTCTTTGTGTCTTGCAAAGAGACTGCCAAAAACCCCGTCTATATGAAACGGAACAATAACTGCACTGTTTCTTTCTATGTACTCATAGCCTCTATAAAACTTTGCGATCTCAGAGCTTCTAGATATTTCGCCCTCGGGAAATATTGCTATTATTCTACCATTTTTTAATCTCTTTGAGGCTTCAATAAAGGAATCTTTAGAAGCTTTTTTTGAAACAGGGATAAGCTCTGCCATCCTAAAAGCCCAATTAAAAAGCTTCCAATTGTATATATCTTTGTCTATTACGTAATTTATTCTTTTTTTAATAGGCAGCTGAAGGATAAACCAGTCTATCCAGCTCACGTGATTGCCAAGAAGCATAACTGCCCTGTTATGAGGGATATTCTCCAGTCCTACATAGCTGAATCTATACCTGAGTTTAAAAAGAACCTCAAAAAGCTTCCAGACAAAGATAACGAAGTATCTTTTAAAAATCTCTTTTTTTAC
>JBFEYZ010000015.1:0-19468 GCA_041561855.1 Sulfurimonas sp.
GCCGCAACAGGATTTAAACCAAGCGACTCAAAGAGCTTCACTGATCTTGGCATATGCGTTGCAGAAGTTACAAGTACAAACTTCTCATCTGCAAGTATGGTTCTTAAAAACAGAGCTTCCTCTTTAGTATCTTTGGGATTTGGATTTATTATCATATTTTTCTCTTCCACTCCAAGGGATGCGGCCAATTTGGCATTCATAACAGCATTTGGAACATCGGTATTTCCTTCATAGCCCGTAAATACAAGTTTTGAGCCTGGAGTCTGCTTATGAATTATCACCCCCTCCAGCACTCTTTTAATACCGGACGAGCCTATGTTTGAAGAGAGTGGCTGTGACTCATCCGTATTGTGCCCGCTGCCGAGGACATGGATATATTTAAAATCTTCTTTATATACGTATTTAGGATAGCTCTCTTCAAGATTTTTTACTAAAAGATTTGAGAACGGCTCATAAGAGAATAGAAGCAAAAATGCAAAAGAGATAGATAAGAATAGTTTTGCATAGCTCCTTTTATCCGCAAGCAAAAAGTAGAGCCCGACGGCAAAAAATGCCAATACAAAACCAAACGGCTCAACAAAAAACGTAACAAACTTCTTTAGATAAAAACCAAACTCCATAAAACTATTCCCTCGTCAATAATTCGAAATTGTAGTATAATTCAAATAAATATTAAGAGGATTTAATTTGCAGGCATTTGGAAAATTTTCAACGAGTTTTGATATAGAGTATCTTACAGAGCAGTATATCTACATACCCGAGGGCAGCGAGATTATTGATATTAAAAATCTTGAAGAGATGCTAAATAAAAAACGTAAAACAGTAGCCGGCACCATCTTTTTATACAATCCTACAATCGCTCCGGTAGGCTATAACACAAACTCAAAACTTGCATCTCAAGGGTATGAGTTTGACGGGAAATTCTGTGAACTTAGCTTTGACAACAACTGTAACCTCTTTGCTTCTGCAATAAAAGATGGCTACAGAGGCAAGCTTATAGAAGTCAAGTATCTCTTTAACATAAATAGACCAAATATAGAACCTACGCCAATTTTAGAGGAGTTTGATGCAGATCTTGATAAATATACGAGCAATCAGCTTACAAGATATGACAGAGAACTTAACTATCACGACTATCTAAATATACGTCTAAGCGGCAAATTCGTCTTTTTCGGTTCCGGAAACAAGTTTGACAAACATCACAAGAATATAATTGCTTATGCCAGAAACTTGGCGGCTCAGGCAAAAAAACTCGGCAAAGATATAGCGTTTATGTATGACAATAATCATGATGCAAAAGAGAGCGAAGAGGGAGCATACTTTCTGCCTCCTGTTGCAACCGGAAAATTTAAAGATGTAAGAGCCAATGCCTTTAAAAAAGCATTTTCAAAATTTCCTCCGCAGGTCGTTAAAACATCATAGATAAAAAGTAAGGTATCATTAGAGAAAGGAAAAACTTGAATGGCTTGGAAAATGCACTAATTCTTCTTCTACTATTTGCTCTAGGATGGTTCTCGGCATCTTCCATCTTTGACGCCTTAAAAAATCTGCCTTTTGTCAGATCAGAAGATGAGAGTGCCAAAGAGTTCCTTCCAAGAGTACCTTTTAAGCTTAGAAAAATTTTTAAAAATTCTCTATTTGGAGTTTTGACTCTATTTTTAACTCCTTTGGCAGTTTATACTCTTATGAATGAAACTCTTAAAGAACACTGGTTTGTAGTGTTTTTTATACCTTTTGCTCTTCATCTTATATCTTTTTTTGTCCATATGCTTAATAAAGATGAGAAGCAAATTAAGCTATATAAATCCAATCTGGATGAGAGTGACAGACATAATACTATTTTAAATATTTGCAAAAAACTCTCAAACAAAGAGTCAAGATCATGCAGAAAAACAAATACACAGCAATACAATACTATTTTGCACTACCTAAAAAACAATCAAAATCCAGACGAGATTTTTGAACAGAGATATACCCTGCTGCTTCCAAGCGCATGCTGCGGAGATTATAAACTTGTAAAATCACTAATTGAACATGGAAGTGACGTAAACTTTAAAAGTTCTCTCGGTAACTGTGCGCTTCATCTAGCGGCAAAATACGGCTTTGAAGAGATTGTAGAGCTTTTGGTAGGCAGTGGTGCAGACGTAAGTATAAAAGATGCCGATGGTAAAACGGCGCTTATGTATGCCGCTGAGAATGGATACGAAAACATAGTCTCTATACTGAGCAAGGCGGAGAATGAAGGTTAATGTACAGCCCTAATATACTATTTTTAGCTACTTTTAAATAACATATAGTAAAATAAAATTTAATTAAAGTATAAAGCCAAACTTATTGTGAAATAGGGACGGAAAGTCACGAGTCTTATATAGTTCAAGATGGTCGGATTGCAACATGCTTAGTGTATTCTACATATATTTTGTTTGCCGTTTCCACACTTTTCTTCAATAGGTTGTTTATATGTTTTTCGGGAGAATTATGTCTTATCTATTTATATTAAATATCTTCTCAGGCATGGCGGACTTATAAAATGCTATTGCAAAAGCTAAAAACATATGTAAAAACAACCATTGGCAATCCAACGGTAGATTTTAAATGGAAAGACGATCATAATGAAAAACTGCTCTCTTTCTTAGATAAAAATTTTGACTCTTCGTCACTACTTGACAAAGAGATACAAAAAGAGATAAAACTGGCTATCAGAGAGCATTTTGAGCCTATAGGATGCACAATGTTCAAAGTGAGCGAAAAAGAGCTCAAAGTAAAATTGATCCCGTATAAAACAGAGCCAAGAGACAGTATCAACCTCGATGCAATAATAGACATCATTGATAAAAACGAAGACCTCATAGAGTACAACTATAACGACAAAGAAGACCTGATATGTCTGAAAAAAGAGCTCATGCTGGAGCTGACACACTTCGTAAACAAGATCAACAATGAAGAGATAAATAAAAAAGAGCTTTTAAAGTATGCTATCAGGGAGGCTTTTGAGCTTAACGACAGTGACATTATAATAATAAAGAACTCACAGATATTCATAAAACTCTTTGATGACAGCAATGTAAAAAAAGTTCCTGATGAGGAAAAAAACACTATTGCAAACAGATACAACGGTCTTGATGAGAATGAGCTAAAATCTTTTTACAACAACTTTTTTCTAAAAGAGCAGAATAAAAACTTCTTTTATCTGGTTGCAGAACAGTTTGTAGATACATATATGCTGGATAAAAAAATTGACAATCTTACATATGAGAAATACGCTTTTTCACTTATACAGTCCATCGTAACCGAGCATCTTATAAACTCGTTTGATAGAAATGACGACTTTTTTAAAGGTTTTTCAGGCTATGTATTTAGAATACACTTCAAAGAGGTATTTAACCACATTGCGAATCTTATACTATCCGAACTAAGTGCATCAAACAAATATATTATGGATTTTTTAAAGTACTACTCCCTGAATGTAGTAGTATTAGACGGACAAAAATACAAGGTTCCTGAGATCGAAGCCTCGAACGGGCTTAAATGGAACGTTGCATCTATGATGTCCATAGTCAAAATATATGTAAAAACAGAGATATCACTTGAAGCTATAAAAGAGAAAACAGAGGAACTAGAAGATGCGATTTCAGAGTATTACATAAACTCTCTCTCGCCGATCGAATACAACAGCAAAATAACAAAAGATATAGAAAAGATTTCGCAAAATATAATCTATGCGACAAAAAGGCTCAATATCTACACCGATTCTCTTGACTCATCTAAAAATCCTAATGAAGCAGATGGTCTAAAAAGTGAGATAAGAGATATTCAACATGAGATTCAGTCGAAAAAAGATGAAAAAAACAAATTAATGTCAAAAATGGCAACCAAATCCCAGATTTTGAAATATAACAATATAAAAAGAGAGATAGATGCTCTAAAAAGACAAGAAAGAAGGGATGAGAAGATTATCTCACAAAACAAGAGCGCCTATCTCTCTATAAGAAACTCGCTGGTCAAAGCCCTTACTTCGAAAAAAACACTAATCGAAGAGGGAAGCTAAACACTAACCTCTTTAATATCCGCAATATTTAAAATACTTTTATATATAGATGCTACAAGAGCTTTTCTGTTGTTTCTGACTCTCTCGTCTTCGGCATTTACCATGACATCGTCAAAAAACTTGTCTAGCTCTGGTTTAAGTCCCAAAAGAGCATCCAGCTCCTCTTCATAAGAAGCATATTTTGCAGAACTAACCTCGTTATATCTTACAAAAAGAGCCTCTTCTGCGCCCTGCTCAAAGAGTATTGGTTCAACTCTGAGTTCACCGGACATCTCAATGTCTTTAGTGATGTTCGCGACCCTTTTAAACGTTGAGAATGACTCGCTAAAGCCTTCACTGCCAACCATATTGTCAAGCGCTTCTATTTTTTTGCCAATCTTTAAAAGCTCTCTCTCTCCGCTTGAAAGTACCGCCTCTACTATTGAAGGGTTTACCTTGAAGTATTGTCTTATCCTCTCCAGAAAAAATGCTTCGAGTTTTAAAAGATCAAAATCCGCATACTCTTTGCTTAGAAGCTTTATAGTCTCTACTATATCAAACTCTAGATCATGCCCTTTTGTGATTCTTATAAGACCGTTTACTGCACGGCGAAGAGCAAAGGGATCACGTGAGCCAGTCGGGATCTGGTTTACGCTAAAGAGCCCCAAAAGAGTATCCAGCTTTAAACTCATAGCGACAATAGCGCTCATAACTGTTGAAGGAAGAGTGCTCTCTTCACCGTCAGGCAGATACTGCTCTTTTATAGCAAGTGCGACTTCATCACTCTCTCCTGCTTTTTTAGCATAGTAATAACCCATAAGACCCTGAAGCTCGGTAAACTCATATACCATCTCGCTCATAAGATCGGCTTTTGCAAGAGATATCGCACGATCCAGTGACTCTTTGCTTGACTCTTTTGGCTTATAGATATCAAATAAGATATTTGCTATTTTTCTCTCGCGCTCTATCTTGTCTGCAACAGTTCCAAGCCCTTTCATAAAGACTACTTTTTCAAGCCCTTTCGTGCTTAGACCATTTTTAAGGTCATTGTTATAAAAGAATAGCGCATCCGCAAGACGAGGACGAAGGACTCTCTCGTTGCCCTCTGTTACTTTGGAGAAATCATCGGTCAGAGCATTTGAGACGACAACGAACCTATTTACAAGTTTGCCATTTTTAAAAACCGGGAAATATCTTTGGTGTTCTTTCATGGAAGTGATGATAACCTCAGGAGGAAGTTCTAAAAATGCCTCATCAAACGAGCCTAGAACTGCCGTAGGATGTTCAGTTATCGCGACAACTTCTTCAAGAAGGTCATTGTCTATCTCTATCTTAATGCCGTTTTCTTTTTCAAGGGCAGAGAAGTTCTCTAAGATAGCCTCACGTCTTACCTGCGGAAAAAGAGTCACCCCACCCTCTTGAAGCTTTTGGAAATAATCTTTTGCGCCGCTTATTGTTACCGAGTCAAAATTACTTATACGGTGTACAAAAGTCTCTTTTTTTGATCTGACTCCAAAAAGTTCAACATCCACAAGTTCATCACCGAAAAGTACATTCACCCAGCGGATCGGGCGGATAAAGCTCTCGTTTAGAGAGCCCCATCTCATGGATTTTCCAAAATCAAGAGATCTTATCCACTCATTTACGATCTTCTCAAGAAGCAGTACGGATGGCTCTCCCTTTAGCTCTTTTTTATAATAAATGACATCTTTTGCACCTTTTTTAGCAGAAGCTATCTCTTTGATATCCACACCGCACTTCTTTGCAAAACCGAGTGCCGCAGCTGTAGGAGTGTTATCTTTGTAGGCAACTTCAAGAGGTGCTCCGAAAAACTCCTCTATACTGTCATCTTGCTGGGTTTTAAACTCCCTGTGCCACAAAACCAGGCGGCGAGGAGTATAGTAGAATTCAAACTCGCACAAAAGTGAATTTTTCTCTAAGATATCTGCATATTTTTTTTCGATATTTTTTAACTCTTTTAAAAGCGGAATTGCAGGAAGCTCTTCAACGCCAATTTCAATCAATAGAGGTTTAATCATAATATAGACTCTTTTTGTGGGTATTAATAGCGCGATTTTATCTATATTTTTGTTAAATGCTTATAAAGGAGCAGCTCTAAATTAAAGAAGTCTTAATCAAAGCAGATAAAGAACAAGGGAGGTTTTTTGTAAATGATATTGTAGTTACAATATCGCATAAACTTAAATAAAAGGATTTTAAATGCCAAAAATCAATCGTTATGTTGATATAGATACAGTTGAGAGAGAAAGTAAAAAAGACTATATTGACCGTCATTCACCGTTTATTCACTGTGCGGATACAGCTAAAGAAGGTGAAATGTTTAGCGTAACAGTTAAAATGGGTAACGAGTACTCTCACCCTGATGATTTTGACCACTACATAGCAAATATGTCACTTTTTAACGGTGAAACTCTTTTAGCACGTGCTGACTTCACGCCTGGTTCTTTAGGAAATATGAAAGCACATGCAACAGTGACATTCAACATTATTCCTACGGGAAGCAAGCTTAAACTTACTGCTCAAGCATACTGTACAAAACACGGTGTTTGGGAATCAACTGAAAAAGTTGTAGAAGTTACTGCATAATACATTTTTTTTATCAAGAGACTCCTCTCTTGATAAAACATCTCTCTTATAAAACTACTTTACCTCGTTCATCATATCATCAAGAGTTACAAACAGCTCTTTTGACGCATTTTCAGCTGCAGTAAATGCAGAGATAATCTTCTCTGAATTCTTAACTGAACCGCTCTCGATATATTCAGGAATTGTTCTGACTTTGTCATGTACCGTTTTATGGATAGGGTCAATTTTACTGTATGACGCCGTATAAGAGAAAGTCTCCTTTGCATCACCGATATACCATTTTCCAAATCTACAGCTAGTATGGTCTGAAAATTTGAAATCATGGTCATCTTTAAACACAGCGCTATATCCGCTAAGCTTAAATGCTATATGGTCAAGTTTTGCAAGAGTAATAAAGAGCTCGTTCGAGATCTTTTTATTTGAGAACTGAATATCTTTTGCGCCGTCTACAAGAGAATGAAGACTGGTGTTAAAGGCTTCTAATTTCTCTAGAGATGAGGAGACCTCTTGATTCATGAGATCTGAGAACTCCTGCATCATAGAGCTGTTTTGTTTTAGCAGATTTATATTTACTTCAACCTCGTTCGTTGCTTTTTGCGTTCTCTCTGCAAGCTTGCGCACTTCATCAGCGACCACGGCAAATCCTCGTCCGTGTTCACCTGCACGCGCAGCTTCTATAGCAGCGTTGAGAGCCAGAAGATTTGTCTGATCGCTTATATCCTTTATAAGTGCAATTACGCTTGTTATCTCGTTTACACTGTTATTTAGATGCTCAGAGCTCTCCCTGCTTCCTTCCATTTTCTCAGATATATTGTTTAAAGAGTGGACCATCTCTTCCGTGGAGTGTTTTACTTCATCTACGATGATGCCTGTTTGGGCATTCTTTTCATTTATATCTTTTAAAGAACCCATATTATGTGTCAATCCCTCTTGAACACTTCCAACTCCGGATACGGCACCCTCATTTAAAAGTTCCGTTAAAGAGAGCGTCAGCTTGTTTGCTTCGATTCTCTCCTCTACCTCTTTTGCATATCTTGCAGACTCCTTAAGGCTCTCTTTTGCCTCATGCATAGATCTGTCTGCTGTTTGAACAAGCTGGTTTACATACTCTTGAATAAAACCTATTTCGTCACGTCCGCTTTTTGTAATATTTTTTGAAAAATCTTTTGAAGTTATAATCTCATCTATCTCATTTTTTAGCATATCTACCTTTTTTATAAGGTTTCTTGAGATGAACGAACCAAGCCCAATTATGAAAAAGACAACCGTCATATTTACGACAAGCCCGATTATCATGGAGCTAAAAGCTACGTCATGAAGTTTTGATACATTTTGACTTATATTTTTCGATATCTCGTCTTCGATCTCTTTTAGAAGATTGATTTTTGAGGTTATTGTTGCAAACCAGAATGTGGCATCCGTATTAAATCCCCCCGCAGGATTTGCAAGGGCGATCTTTCTCATCTCTTGGACTTTACTTACCGCTTCTGCGCTCATTTTTTTATCATAGAACTCTTTAAGCTCCGGAGATGCAAAAAACAGAAACTTCTGCGTAAAACTCTCCTGCTCACTTAAAAGCGCTATAAATTTATCATGAAATCCAGGGGCAAAACTGTCTCTGCTGAATGTTGATGAGAGAACTGCTCTCTCTATGCCCGCTCTCTCTTTAGCGGATAAAAAGTTTACAAAAGCGTTTATCTCATTATTTATTTGAGCATTCTCGCTCATTTTTATAATCTCTTCTATTGCGGATATGAATGCTGCATTTAAAGATGTATAGTAACTGACAGGGACACTTACCGCAACACTTAAAGCATCGACACCTTTTCTTATATCGTTTATCTTTGAGAGTGCATCAACAGCTTTTTGCATCTTTGTGCGCATGCTTTGAGAATACTCATCCAATGAGATTAAAGAGTAGAATTTTTTTAATTCCAATAGAGTCTCATCCGTATCTTTTCTAATAGAAACCAGCTCAGATGAGAATTTTGCGCCTTTAGAGCTTATAAATCCTGCTGAAGCACCTCTCTCCTTTTGAAGATTATGAACAAGGGAACTGCTTTTTTTGCTAAAGAGAACCATCTCGCTGATCTTATCTAAAGCCTTTACCTCTTTATAGCTGCTATAACTATCCATTCCTAGCCATAAAAGTATCACAAATACCGGCACTACTACCATTAATGCCATCTTTAGTTTAATTGAGATGTTGTTAAACATTCTAATCCTTTGCGTGCAATCTTATTTTCAGCGGAGCTTAAATATATCTAAGCCTTGTTGTCCTTTTTCAGCAGTCCAACGGAAGGCTCATCAATATAGTAGCCCTGAGAGTAATCGACTCCAAGTTTTTTTACTATGTCCATTATTACACTTGAGTGAACATACTCCGCTATAGTTTTGATACCGAGTTTCTTCGCAAACTCCACAATCGTCTCTACAATAAAAAGAGCATTTCTATCCACATCTATATCTTGCACCAAAGAGCCGTCAATTTTGATAAAATCAGCGTTCATCCTTGTTAAATAGCCAAAATTTGAATATCCGCTTCCAAAATCGTCTATGGCTATTTTGGCACCATATCTTTTGACTTCACTTATAAAACGGTCTACTTTTTTAAAATCTTCAACGGCATCAGATTCAAGCAGCTCAAAGATCACTCTTCTTGATGCTTTTGAGCTTTTTAATTTTTGGATGATAAAGTTGAATATTTCACTACTCATAATATCCTCTATCGAGAGGTTTATGCTAAACTCAAATTCGCTATCCTCAAATGTTTCAAACGATTTGTCTATTATCGCTTTTGTTACTGTATTGTAAACTTTTATCTTCTTTGCAACAGGAATGAAGAGAGCAGGAGAGAGTATCTTTCCGTTTTTATCTATAAGTCTTGCCAAACACTCATACTTCTTTATCTGCAGTGTTTTCGTATCTACAATAGCCTGAAAATACGGAATTATTCTAAGATTTTCAACGGCATCCCTTACGATACCAGAAAGTTTCAAGTTCCGCTCATATTCGTTCTCAAAATTCATTCTGTCTTCGTATATCCAATATTTTGCCCCTATCTCCTTGGCATATTTCAGTGCCATAGAGACCTTTGAAAATATATTTTTGCTATCTCTGTTTGCCGAAGATGCAAGAGTAAAATCAACATAAATATTTATATCCTGATACTCTACTATGATATTTTTCATCTTCTCGTAAAGCTCTTCAAGATAATCTTTAAGCTCGTAAAAGCCTATCTCTCTGTCAATAATAAAAGCAAACTCATCTCCTGAGAGCTTATATATGTGATGCTGAGGAATATTCTCTTTCAAAAATTTGCCGACCTTCTCAATTACATAATCACCGACTATATAACCGTAAAAATTGTTTATCATCTGAAAGTTGTCTATATTAAAAACGACTAAAGAAAACTCTTTAAACTCGTCAAGGTCATTTCTAAGCTTATATGTATTTGGAAGGTTTGTAAGATGGTCGGTAAAGTATCTGCTAAAGAGCTTATTTCTGTATTCTTTTACGTTTGATGTCTCTTCTACCGCCTTTGTGTATAGCTCTTTAACTATTTCGTCACTTAAATTTTGAGGATCTATCTCTTTTTTTAGCGAGTAGATAGTAAGCTGAGTATTTGCCTTATCCTCATGTTTTAAGAGAACTATCCTTGCGCTTGGAAGTATTTTTATCAATTCGTTTTTTAGACTTTGCACAAGAACAGTATTATGAATAAAAGAGATTATATGAATAAGCACATTCTCTTTTTTAATCTTTTCTAGCTCTCTGATTACACTCTGGATTTCCCTTGAAGACTCTAGTTTAAAACTGTTAACATCCAATACTTCACTCTCTAGATTCAAATTGTTCTCCAAAAATACTTTCTCACATTCTATCTGAAAATTTATAAAGTAGATTTTAACCACTCTTTAAATATACTCTCACCACTGTTTTTATTTAAAAAAAGGTTATAATTGAACTCTTTTCAAAATTTACTACTTTTGCAAAATCTATATCGGCTTAAAGCTCTTGGATTTGAATACAGCGACTCTTTTTCCATAAACAGGGTAAGCCCCAATGAAAAACCAAGCAATCTAAATGAGCTTACAAAAAATATCTCTACATGTCATCTGTGCGATCTCAGCAAATCTAGAAAGCAGAGCATGGGCGGGTATGGGAATCCTAATGCCGACCTTATGATCATAGACTACAGCGTATCTTACGGCGAAGACAATACAAACTCTTACTATAGCGGAAGAAGCGGTGAGATGTTAAAAGACATGATTGAGAATGTTTTAAAACTAAAGATAGAAGATGTATACTTTACTCATGCCGTAAAATGCAAACCTTTAAACTCAAATATGCCATCAGACTCAGAGTGGGATTCATGCAAAAGCTACCTATTTTCACAAATAGAGTTTATAAAACCTAAAGTAGTTGTAACTTTAGGTAAAGATGCTTATGCTAAAGTTACATCTGAAGAAGAAAATTTTGCCAGTGTAAGAGGTCATGTTGTAGACTTTAAAGATTACAAACTTATTCCTATTTATCATCCCAATCATCTTCTTAGAAACCCGGATGACAAAAAAATTGCGTTCAATGATCTAAAAACTATAAAGAGTTGTCTATGAAAAAACTATTTTTTATCGCTATGCTGTTTCCTGCACTGCTGTTTTCAAAAAGTTTTCTGATATCCGACATTACTCTACCAAAAACAGATGTACAAAACCTGGACCCATACCCATGTGATGAAGAGTGTCTGCAGGAGCACCTCGAAAACGGACATATTTTCTCATTTTTAGCCCATGCTCATAAAAAACTCGAAGATGACGTCTTGGAAGCAAGAAGACAAGAATATATGGCGATCTTTAACATAAAAAAGGTCTTTACCGAGAGCAAACTACGCATTGCCCTGCTTCTGCCATACAAAAAAATCGCAAGATATGCAGCCTCTACGACAAACGCATCTTTTGCCTATCTTATGTCAAAGAACCGTCCGTTTGAACTAAAAAGCTACAAAATAGAGGATGAGAGTTATGATGATATAAAAGAAGCCCTGCAAAAAATTCAAAATGACGGCTTCTCATATGTTATTGCACCGATGACACAAGAAGGTGAAGAGATCGTCTCAAGAATAAACCCTGAAATAAACATATTTTTTCCGACCATCAACAAAAAAGATGCTAAAAATGCTTCAAACTATCTCTACTACGGAGGGATAGACTATAGAGCACAAAGTGATCTTTTGTTAAATGAAGCGACCTCCCCGCTTGTAATATTTTATGATCAATCAGCTATCGGTGAGCAGTTGTCAGAGTATCAAGAGTACGCTTTTGGCACTAAACTTGCGCAAGATAAAACTTCCGCCTCTTTAAACTCTACGGATACTTCTAAAAACCCTGCAATTATAAAGTTTTCCATTCCTCAACAGACTACAAATCTGGAAAAACAGCTAAAAGAGAATGAAAAGATAAACGCAGCATCTTTTTTTGTAAATACTCCTATTATAAAAAGCGGAATGATAATATCTCAGCTTACTCTATATGATACAAACGCTACAAACATACTATCAACACAGACAAACTATAATCCGCTGCTTCTTTCTATGACACAGTATCAAGACAGAAAAGATATGATAATCGCCAACTCTATTACTCAAAACAAAGATGTCCTTATAGAGACAAACTCTCTTCTTGGCAACGATATCGTATACGACTGGATAAACTACACGACTACAGTCGGTATAGACTACTTTGCTCATCTTATAAGCGGTGAGGCGAGAGAGTATGATATACAAAATGTCGACAACCAGATGATCTACCCTATAAACCTGCTTCAACCGTCATTTTCGAGGTTTATACCGTATTACTCACTCCACAAAGAGGGAGCGGACTAACTCTTCTACATCTTTTGTAATCTTTTGGGGCCTGCCCTCAAAATTTATATATGCCAGCGTGATATTCAGCTCAAAGATCTTCTTATTCTCTTTAAATATACTCTGCAATAGTTTGAACGAAGCCGCTCTCATTTCCACAAGTCTTGTCTCTACATAGAGCTCATCACCGAGCTTTGCGCTTAAAATATAATCGGCTTCTACTCTTCTGGCGACGAAATGTCCGTCTTTCAAAACAGGGGTCAGGCCTTTGGAAAAAAAAGCCTCGCTTCTTGCACGCTCGCAAAAATTGAGATAATTGGAGTGATATACAACACCTCCAGTATCAGTATCTTCATAATAAACTCGTATCTGCACTCCCTCGTCTCCTCTTTTTTTATTTTTAAGAACAGCTTAATATTTGCGGTAGTATACTGAAGAAAGTATAACAACAAAGGATTAAAGATGAAACAGTTTACTTTACTATCGTTGGTTTTAATACCGATGCTTGCAAGTGCAATGACTATTACAGAAGCGGTGCAAAAAGCAGTCGAGACTCATCCTCAAATAGAGATGAAAAAAGAGGACAGAAATACTCAGGACAAGCTTTTGGCAAGAGCTAAAGCAGGCTATCTTCCATCAGTTGATCTCTCTTACTCCGTAGGTCCTGAAGCTACAAAAACTGTCAATAACGACGGTATCAGAGAAACTTTGACGCGTCAGGACGCGTCTGCGGTTTTAGTACAGAGCCTTTTTGCAGGCTTTGAGACCGAACTTGGAGTCAAACAGCAAAAAGCTCTTATATTATCCGCGAGTGACGGCGTAAAAGAGAGTGCTAATGAGCTTGCTTTATCGACTGTCACTTACTACCTTGAGCTGCTAAAAAATTATGAACTCTATCAGATCTCAAAAGAGAACGTAGATGTTCATAAGAAATACCTCTCACAAATAGAGGAGAAAGTAAACGCAGGTGTCGGCCGCAGTTCCGACTACAAGCAGACTCTTGCGCGCTACGAGAATGCTCTTAGCATACAGTATCTGGCAGAACAGAACTATATAAACTCGATCTCTAGTTTTGAACGCATCTTACCAGGTGCGGTAACGGCAGCCGATCTGGAAAAACCTTCAGTCGGTGAGATCCCTGCCAACGACATAGAATCCCTAGTGGATATTGCAATGCAGAATAATCCGACTATACATGTTTCACAAGCGGACATCCAAGCTGCAAACGCAGCTTTGAAACGCTCAAATGCACCTTACTACCCAAAGGCAGATATCAAACTCGAGGCTTACTGGAATAAGAACGTTCACGGTATTGCCACAGATGCGCCTACTCCAAGCACGGTCGAAGAAGATTCAGGCTATAACGCTCTTTTAGTACTTAGCTACAACATTTTTAACGGTTTTGCAGACAAAGCGAACATAGAAGCTAACAAACACAGACTTCTAAATAAAAACAGCACGCTTGCAGATGCAAAGCGTTATATAAAAGCTCATACAGAAATAGCATACAAAACATTTGAGCTTACAAAAAAACAGCTGGTTCATCTAGACAATACGGTAGAAGCAAGTGCTCAGACAGTTGCAGATTATCAAAAAGAGAATGAGCTCGGAAGAAGAAGTATTATAGACCTTTTAAATATCGAGCTTGAGTATAACAATGCAAGAAACAGAAGAACGACTGCCGAATATGAGCGTCTTGTAGCTTACTATCAGATTCTTGCATACACAGGAAAAATATTAGAAGAGATGAGCGTAGTAGTTGAGTAGTAAACTAGAGAACCCTCTTCTTGAGAGTTTGGTGATTTTCACCAAACTCTACAATCGTCCATACAGTGCAGATGCTCTCATAGCAGACCTGCCTATCCCGCCGGGAAGAACGACCCCTAAACTCTTTTCACTTGATACAAAAGGATCAAAATCAGCTTTTCATCGTGCTGCTCAGCGTGCCGGATTTAGCTCTAAATTAGTAGACTACTCATTTAAAGATATATCCCCACTGCTGCTGCCAGTAATCCTCATCTTAAAAGGCGATGAAAACGGTGAAAGAGCCTGTATATTAACTGAAATAAGTCCCGACAGAAAATATGCAAAAATCATATTGCCAGAAGCAGGAGAAGGAGAGAACTGGGTCGAGTCGGAATTTTTAGAAGCGGAATATATAAACTTTGCATTTCTTCTTAAACATAACCACCAATACAAAGATGCACACAACCGTCTATTAAAGCATGATAATCACCATTGGTTCTGGGGAACAATGAGATACTTTACTGGGATATACGCAGACGTTATAGTTGCCTCATTACTTATAAATCTTTTTGTTATGGCAACTCCTATCTTTACTCTAAACGTGTACGACAGAGTTGTTCCAAATAATGCAATGGATACGCTTTGGGTGTTTGCGACCGGTATTATTGTCATCTACATCTTTGACATTATTCTAAAATTCCTTCGCTCATACTTTCTTGAAAACGCCGCAAAAAAAAGCGACGTTATCATGTCCTCAATAATATTTGAGCATGTACTAAACCTAAAGATAGCATCCAAGCCTCGTTCTGTCGGTTCATTTGCAAACAACCTAAAAGATTTTGACTCAATTAGGGGCTTTTTTACGGCATCTTCCATCGCAACTATAATAGATCTGCCTTTTACGATCATATTTCTCTTTATCATCTATATAATTGGTGGCTGGATGATCTTTATTCCTATAACTAGTGCACTTATAATTATAATATACAGCATATTTGTGGAAAAACCAATGAGAAGGAGCGTACAGAGTACCTATGAAGCTTCTGCGCACAAAAACTCGGTACTTATAGAGTCTCTTACGGCATTAGAGACTATAAAGGCGCTTGGCATAAGCGGACAGTATCAGTGGAAATGGGAAGAAGCGGCAGGCGATGTTGCACAAAAAGGGCTTAAATCCAAAGTACTCTCAAACTCTATCTCTACATTTGTAAACTTTATCGTTCAGCTAAATACTATTGCGCTTATTATAGGCGGCGTTTATGCCATAGGAGATAATACCCTGACTATGGGAGGGCTTATTGCGGTTGTCATGCTTGGCTCAAGAATGCTTGCCCCGCTAGGCCAGGTTGCTGCACTTATCGCAAACTTTCAACAGACAAAGACCGCTTATGACGTAATCAATTCAATAATGAAACTCTCGGTTGAGCGCGAAGAGTCAAAGAACTTTGTACACCGGCCGTTTTTTAAAGGAAAGATAGAATTTAAAAATGTTAGTTTTATCTATCCATATACAGATACAAAGGTCCTTGATGACATAAGTTTTGTCATCAATCCCGGTGAGTCGGTAGGTATTATAGGAACGAACGGCTCAGGAAAAACAACTATTGAGAAACTAATCCTTGGTCTTTATGAGCCGACCGAAGGCTCCATTCTTATAGACGGCATAGATATAAAACAGATAGATCCTGCTGATCTAAGACATAACATTTCTTATGTACCGCAAGAGGTTGTTTTGTTTCAAGGAACACTAAAAGAGAATATTGTTATGCGCTCTCCAGGTGCAAGTGATGAGGAGATTTTAGAAGTTGCAAAACTAAGCGGTGTGAGCTACTTTGCAGATTCTAATCCTATGGGTTATGATATGCCTGTAGGAGAAAGAGGTGATGGGCTCTCAGGCGGACAAAAGCAATCTATATCTATAGCACGTGCTTTTATACACCCTGCCCCGATAATACTTCTTGATGAGCCTACGAACTCAATGGACAGTACACATGAAAACCACTTTATAAAGGCTATAAACAGCTATCAACAAAATCGTACCATGATACTGGTTTCTCATAAAAATATTTTGCTTACGTTAACTAAAAGGCTAATCCTCTTGGATAGAGGCAGAATTGTTTTAGACGGATCGTATGAAGATGTTATGCGACAATTAAGATCACCAAAAAAGAGCAACCAATGAGTCTAGAAGATAAATTTGTAGATTACTCTTACAAAAAGAAGGATATAAAAAACCTTACCATAAAAGATGAGAACGATCTGGAGTATATGAACTCTGTGAGCGCAGCCCTTCTTATGAATCACTCATCAGGTACAAAGTATATGCTCTGGATAAGCGCTTTTTCAATCTTTTGGCTTATCTTTTGGGCATACAATGCAGAGATAGACGCCCTGACGAGAGGTCACGGTAAAGTGATCCCCTCTTCCCAGGTTCAGATTATACAAAATCTTGAAGGCGGTATTGTAAGTGAAATACTTGTTGAAGTCGGAGAAGAGGTAAGAAAAGGCGATACTCTTATAAAAATCGACGATACTAGTTTTGTAAGCAGCTTTATAGAGAGCCAGCTGCGTTACAATGAGCTTCAGGCGAAAAGCGTACGCCTATTAGCAGAGTCTACCGGCAAACCGTTTAAAACAAGTGATTTAATAAGAAAAAACTCTCCTGAGCTTATCAAGCATGAAGAGTCTCTTTACAAAAGCAATAAAGAGCAGCTTGATAACAATATCAAGATATACCAGCGCCGTCTTGAGCAGAAAAAAGACGAACTAAAAGAGGCTGAGGCAAGATTACAGAACCTGACAATTAATTACAAACTCATTACCAGAGAACTAGAACTCAACAAACCGCTGGTAGACAAAGGGATAGTATCTGAAGTCGAATATCTAAAGCTTCAAAGAGAAGCCAGCACTATCGAGGGGCAGATGAAATCAACAAAACTCTCTATTCCGCGTCTTGCCTCAGTAATTGAAGAACAAAGAAACAACATCAGAGAAGTTGAGTTAAGATTTAAAAATGCGGCAAAAGAACAATATAATGAAGTAAGAGCCGAGATGTCTAGAATCGAGCAGGCAAATATAGCCAGAGAGGACAAGGTAAAACGTACATTTGTACGCTCTCCCGTAAACGGGACTATTAAACAGCTTCTGGTAAATACTGTCGGAGGTGTTGTAAGACCAGGGATGGATATTATTGAAGTAGTACCTACTCAGGACAACCTATTTGTAGAGGCAAAAATAAGACCGGCAGATATTGCTTTTTTATACCCAGGGCAGCGTGCAATTGTTAAATTTTCTGCCTATGACTTTGCTATATACGGTTCATTAAAAGGCACTCTGACACATATTAGCGCAGATACAATCTATGATGAAGTAAGCAGACAGAACTACTATCTTGTCAGAATCAAAACTGATAAGAACTATTTGGGGAATGAAGATAAAAAATTAAATATTATAGTTGGGATGACGGCGGATGTGGATATTATAACAGGCAAAAAAACAGTACTGGACTACATATTAAAACCAATTCTAAGAGCACGAGACAATGTGCTGAGTGAGAGGTAGCTATGAAGAAGATAATCCTATTTACCAATATGTCATCAATAAAAAAGCATTGGAAAAATGCTCTGGACAACTCTTATGATACAGTATCTATAGAAGATTGTGATGAGCTGTTTAAATATCTTGCAAAATACAAAGATAAGATACTTGTCATGCTAGATGAAATGAGTGTTCAAAATATTGAAGATGCACTCAAAAAGCTAAAAGAGTATCCCAATGCGGTTATTTTGCTCTTTAACGCGGTTCCTGAGGTATATCACGCATCAACTCTTCTTGGAAGCGGTATTAAAGGATATGAGAATTCATATATAAACAAAGAAAACCTACTAAAAATGCTCTCGAGTGTAGAGGCTGGAAACAATTGGCTTTTTGCAGACCTTACATACTTCATAATCAACAAATATATGCAAAACAAAAAGAGAGACGAGCCTGAGTTTATGTCGCTTCTAACTGAAAAGGAGAAGGATATTGCACTTATGATATCGGACGGGCTGAGCAATAAAGAGATAGCGCAAAAAGAGAAAATTGCGCTCTCAACCGTAAAGGGTCACATCCACCATATTTTTGAAAAAGCGAATGTGACCGATAGAATTTCACTTGCATTAAAATTCAAATAAAGAGATCAAACAGTGTCAATCGGTATATCAACATCGATAAGAAGCTGTACACTCGGATCATCCACATGAGTATATGTGGTATAACCTGCCTCGACAACTGTAGGTGATGAGTCTATTTCCCACCCGTTATCAGCTAAACCACTGATTCCATCACTGCTCTCACCCGTAATTTTCAATACTTTATCACCATCAGTTATATCGATGACGTCTGCCAATGTGATGCTGGACAATGTATAATCGCCGCTAGAGAGATCAATCTCATCTACAGAATCAGGAGCATCACCTTCAAAATCATTATTTTGATCCAGTAATGTTTCTATATTTATATTGCCGCCTAATGAGCTGTCAAACGTAAGCGTAAGAACCTGCTCTCCGTCAGGACCGCTTATCTCAAAGTCATCTATACTCCAAGCTTCTTTGTTTCCTCCCTGATCTATAGTATTTTCAGACTGAAACTCAACCCTGATTATTCCGTCTTCTGGAACAGTAACATCAAAATTGTAATTAAAATATCCTACTCCCTCGCTATCTGGAGAATATGTTTGTGTTTTTATCACATTATCTTGGCTGTCATATACTCTTGCTATGAAAGTGTCGCTGCCTTCCCACTCATTTACACCAAGTTTAAATGAAATATTTATTTCTTCATCTGCATGATCGCTTAGATCGAAATCATGTGATCTTGTATCGCTGTCTTGACTAAACCAGCCAAGCTCGTTTGGCGGAATAGTAGTGTTACCCTCACCTATGCCGCTCTCATTACCTTCACCTTCCCAACCTTCATTATTATTGCCAGGAGGACTGTCGAATGTATGCAAGACCAAGCTGTCAGCAGAAGCCGTCGTCACAGTTCCTGTAATGTTATTAATGGCAATAGACAGCAGCTGAGTTGTATAGTTCCCTGCATCATCCGTTGCAGTTACATATACATCATACTGATTATCACCATCCGTATCCTTTGGGTTTACATAGTCAGGAACCTCTTTAAAACTTAAAACACCGCTTAGGGGGTCGATAGTGAATAATCCGCTATCTTCTCCTGAGATACTA
>JBFEYZ010000016.1:0-19097 GCA_041561855.1 Sulfurimonas sp.
TAAAATAATTTAACGCAGTTTATAGGATGTGAAGTTAAAAACTTCTAATAAAAAGTGTCACACTCGCGTCACTAAAAGCTCTATTAATTGCTATAAGGTATAATTCAAAGGTAGTAAAAAAATTTAAAAAAATTCATCTCACATAAATAAGTATAATTAATGCAAAAATATCTAATAACATCAGAGGAGTTCTACGGCGAAACACCTGAACTTTTTCGCTTGAAACTACATTCGCAGCTTAAAAAATATAAACCTTCCTATGCCCTTTACAGGGATAAGACAAATCCAAATTACAATGAACTTGCCGCTGTTTTTACCGATGTCTGCAAAGAGTATGCTGGACTAAAGTGCTTTGTTCACCAAGATGCAGAACTGGCAAAAAAGCTCGGAGCAAGCGGAGTGCATCTTACCTCTGCTCAATTTGAGGAGATAGAAGAGGCAAAGAAGAAAGAGCTTTTAGTAATTATAAGCACACATACTCTAGAAGAAGTATTGGCGGCACAGAAGCTTGGTGCATATGCAGTGACATACAGTCCTGTTTTTGAATCTCCGGGCAAAGGTAAGCCAAAAGGAATTGAAGAGTTAAAAAAGATATTGGATATTTCTGATATTAGAGTTTTCGCACTCGGCGGAATTGTCACTAAAGAGCATGTGGAGATGATAGAGCAGAGCAAAGTCTACGGTTTTGCATCAATTAGGTATTTTTATTAAATTAAAAAAAATATCTTGTGTGTTATTTAACATTTTTCGTTAATATATAATCAACTGTTTTTAAAATAGTATGTTTAAAATGATAAAGGTGTGAGGTACGCAATGTTTTTTTTCAATACTTTCAGATCGCTGTTACTTTCAATGGCAGTTTTTTCTGCACTGTTGTTTATGATGCTTGGTCTTTTCTTTTTCTACTCTATGAAAAATATAGGAGAGCTTGAAGATTTAAAATATGAAGTTAAGAGCGTAGAGGCAGATATTTTAATGCTGCGCAGAAATGAGAAAGATTTTTTAGCCAGAAAAGATTTGAAATATCAAACAAAGTATAATAAAAACTTTGAAAATCTTTCAAAACGCATGGAGAAGTTGTCTGCTGGATTTAAGCTGCACGGCATCAATGGAGGCAAAGTAAGCAATCTTACGAACATACTAAATAAGTACTCACAAGACTTCGCTAAACTAGTTTCGCTTCAGCAAAAGATCGGTTTAAATCCAAAAGACGGTCTTTACGGCTCTTTAAGAGAGAGTGTACATAATGTAGAAGAGCTGCTTAATAAGAAACAAAATTATAAACTTCAGAGTGATATGTTAATGCTTCGCAGAGCAGAAAAAGATTTTATGCTTCGAAGCGATCTTAAGTATCTTGAAAAATTCAACAAATCATTAGCAGTTTTTTTAGAAGATGCCAAAGATGCGAAATTATTAAATCATGAGCAGGTAATAGCTCTTATTAGGGCATACTCAAAGGACTTTTATAATCTTGTGGATGGATATAAGGATATAGGGCTTACTCCAAAAGACGGTATGTTTGGAGAGATGCGTGAGACTATTCATAAAACAGATGAGTCGTTAAAAGTGCTGTCTCAGAGCGTTGACTCTCTTATTGATAATAAAAATAACGATATAAACAATCTGCTTTTGATTATATTTGCCGTTCTGATTGTAACGATGATCATATTTGCTTTGACTGTGATCAGAAAAATAAACTCGCAGATCAAAAATATAAGCGATTCGGTAACTTACATAAGAAAGAGCAAGGATCTATCATCTAAGATCAAGGTAACAGGCAAAGATGAGCTTAGCAGGCTTGCTCAAGATTTAAATGAGATGTTTGGAGGACTTAGAGATGTGATAGCAGATGCAAAAAGCAGCTCCATGGAAAACTCTTCTATATCACATGAATTATCAACTACATCGATGAATGTCGGTAAAAATGTTGAAGAATCAGTAGAGATAATAAATGATACGACTCAAGAAACAGCTCGTATAACTGAAGAGATAGCTAAATCAGTTGATTGTGCAAAAAGTAACAAAGAGGAGATGATAGAGGCCAACAGAATGCTTGAAGATGCCAGAAATGAGATAATAGATCTAACATCCAAGGTTTTAAGCGGAGCAGAGGCTGAAGCTGAGCTTGCTAAAAATATAGAGAGTCTCACAACAGATATGGATAAGGTAAAAGATGTTCTTAGTATCATATCTGATATTGCCGATCAGACAAACCTTCTTGCGCTTAATGCTGCTATTGAAGCAGCACGTGCAGGTGAACACGGACGAGGTTTTGCCGTTGTTGCCGACGAGGTTAGAAAGCTGGCCGAGAACACACAAAAAACATTGGCGGAGATAAATTCTACTATCAGTGTTATTATTCAATCAAGTGACTCGGCTCATGAGCAGATGAGTTTTAATTCAAAACAGATGGATGAGCTGGTGCATATATCAAACGAGGTGGAGAGCAAAATTAAATCAACTACTGACATAGTTAACAATGCAACTAAAGCTGCCGATCAAACGGTAAATGACTTTGAAAATACCGCATCTAGTATTGTCTCAATATCTGCAAGGGTATCTGAGATAAATTCTATCTCGACAAAAAATGCCAGAAGCGTAGAAGAGATCGCCTCAGCATCCGAACATCTAAACAGTATGACGACGGCGTTAACAGATAAACTTGAGCAGTTTAAGACCTGAGTTTCCCTGCCAAATGTCCGCCCGCAAAACTCCACTGGAGGTTATAGCCTCCACAGGGACCGTCAAGGTTCATAACTTCGCCGCAGAAATATAGCCCTTTAATAACTCTGCTTTGCAAAGTCTTTGGATCAATCTCTTTTAAACCTACTCCACCGCTCGTTATCATTGCCATCTTAAAGCCCTCATGTCCGGTAACTGTAAGAGGTGTGAAAGCAAGCAGTTCGACCAGTTTTGCTCTTTGAGCGCCAGTGATTTTGCCGTGAGTCAGGAGCGGGTCTACACTAGATAGCGTACAGAGCTCTTTAGATAGGGAAGATGGAAGAAGAGTATTTAAAAGTTCAAGTATAGTTGCATTAGGATTTTTTATTGCTTCGTCCTTTAGATGTTTTGAAATCTGCTCCTCATTCATTCCTTTTGTAAGATTCAGTAAAATAGGTACTTCGCCGTATTTCTCCAAAAGAGGCGTCAATTCTCTTGCCGAATCAAGAACAACTGGTCCTCTTATACCGCTTTTTGTAAAGATGAGATCGCCGTGTGCTCTTAGTTTGCTGTGTTTTTTCATAGCAACCCTAAGTTCTACCTTGGGAATCGTATCTGCGCGGCAATTCTCAACCCACCTCTCTTTTGTATGGAGCGGCATCATGGCGGGATATAGCTCGGTTACCTTATGACCCAGTTCTTTTGCCATCTCATACCCGTCTCCTTCTGCTCCTAGAGTTGGATAGCCAAGGCCGCCAGTTGCAATGATGACATTTTTTGCATAAAAAGTTTTTTCGGCAGTTTTGACACCGCATATTTGATTATCTGCCTGAAGAAGTTTTTTGACTCTTTGCGATGTTGAGATATCTACGCCCAGACGCTGCATCTCATCTAAAAGAGCTTTTATAATAGTTTGTGAGCTGTGGGATGTAGGAAAGACTCTAAAACCGTCAGGAGCGTGAGTCTCAACACCTAGATCTTTAAAAAAGTGCATAAGATCTTTATAGTCAAACTCTTTTAGGGCATTTTGCATAAATCTGCCGTTACGACCGAATTTTGCCATAAAGTCTTCATTGCTTAGAGTATTTGTAAGATTGCATCGTCCCCCGCCCGTTGCTTTTAATTTTGCACCGATTTGCGGGAGTTTTTCAAGAAGAAGGACTTTTTTCTTTTCTCTTGCGGCAGTTATTGCTGCCATCATTCCGGAAGCACCGCCGCCGACAACTATAAGGTCGTATACTTTTCCATTATTCATGCGATATTTTAGTCTAATTTTTATTATTTTATAGATTGAGAATAGAGTTTGATGAGTTAAGATCTATTTACAGAGCTGTATTGTTAAATTAAAATGTAATAAAAATTTGATATTAAATTGTGTTTATATATCTGGATTTTTCGGTATAATTTTTCTGAAATATAAAAATTGATTATAAGGGTTTTCTGATGAATGTAATTAAAAGCAGCGCTTTAATAGCGTTAACACTGGGATTATTATCCGTAAATGGTTTTGCAAGCAGCGATAGTCACAATGAACATGGCAGTGATAAGGGGAGTTGTAAAGGGTTTGGTCCGCAAACTCCAAGAGATATTGACAGCTTAAGCGGAGAAAATGACCGTATTTTCTCTCTTGCGCCGAGTTATAAAGATATGAACTTATGTAATATCCATTTTCATGAAAATGCAGAGCACAAGTCAAAAGAGTTTTCAATATATGCCGGAGACGGTGAGCATGGCTATGACAGCGGATACAAGTGTAACATGAGTGAAAATCTTAGTGCTGCTGAGTTAAAACCGACTGCAGAGAAGATCTGCAGCGGCAAACATGGCGATTTGGTCCCTGGTGATACTATTGAAGTACACTGGGTATTTAGTTCATGTGATGTCACACCTGGTGAGAGCTTAGGTTCATGTGTCTCTAAAAGTTGTGCAAACCCGAATCTTCGCGTAGAGACTCAGGTGTTTACACTTGTAAATGATTCCAGTGCGCTTGACTGGAATGACTTAGTGTATGACGGAAACGTTGTCAATGGTCTGCATCAGCCAAAAGCTCTTCCGACTGGCACAGGCGAAGCTGTTGAGTTTACAGGTTCTACTACCGGACCTAAATATAGTGACAGTGAATGTTCACCTTACCAAGTCTCATGGAGTGTCCGCCCTAAATGTGCTAAGCTGGATATCAATTCTCTGGGTAAATGGTGTGCTGAAGGTAATGTATTTAAAGAAGACCATGCGCACGGTGTAAGAAAACTTGTTACAGACCCAAGTCTGTTATCTGAAATAAAGTAACTGATAAATTACAGATGTTTCCTTTTTTTGGAAACTCTGTCTAACCGATAGTGTCCTCACAAAACTGTTTTTGAATCTCAACAACTTTATCAATATTGTTTATCAATGCTTCAACGCAATCTTTATCAAGTTGTTCACCGGCCAGTTCTTGAAGTTTCGAAAAAGCGTCCTTATTACTCCAAGCTTTTTTATAGCTTCTTTCACTTGTCAAAGCGTCAAATACGTCTGCCACAGCAACAATACGTGCTTCCAAAGGTATTTCATTCCCTTTTATGCCCATAGGGTAACCTGAGCCGTTAATCGCTTCATGGTGTTTCTCGGCAATATTTCGTAAGACATCTACATGCTCAAAGTTTTTTAGCCCAAAGTTTTTTAGCAGATCATCTATCATTTCACGCCCTTTTGATGCATGAGTCTTCATTATTTCTCTTTCTGCATCACTTAGCAAACCAGGTTTAAGAAGTATGTTGTCAGGAATTCCGATTTTACCTATGTCGTGCAACGGCGCAAACATGAAAACGTGTTGTATATAGTTGTCGTTTAGATCATATTTTTCAGCAAGTGTGTTTGCAATAAGTAAAGAGTAATGAGACATTCTGTCTAGGTGTTTTCCAGTCTCAGGGTCTCTTAAGTGTGAAATATTGCTGGTTGTTTTGATAGCGGCAGTAAGTGTATGCACTGAGACAAGTTCGTTTATGACTATAAGCGAGATGATATGTCCATAAAGGTCAAGCTGATGTAAAACTATTTTGTCAAAAACATCCTTCTTATCTGAGTTGAAAAACAAAAATCCCATAAATTTACTTTCGTTATACATAGGTACTGTATAGCTTGCTTCATAGCCATGCTCTTTTATCTTCATAGTGTGTTCATGCTCGCCTGCATCAAATAGACGAAGGTCATTTACAACACGAGATTTTCCACTCTCCAAAATTGCCTGCAGAGAAGGGGCATCTTTAAGAAGAGAGTGGTAGTTCTTTAAAGGAGTCTTTTTACCGCTGCTGTGTAAAAATGTCTTTAGCGTTTTAGTATCTGGGTCATATATAGCTATAGCTATACGGGAGATAAATGGAAAGTTCTCATTTATAGAAGTATGTATAGTTGCAAGTTTTTCATTTAAAGAACTGTTCTTGCTAAGTTTATCAAGTGTGTTTTGATGCTGAAACAATTTATTTCCTTTAAATTATTTGTCTCAAATCAGACTATTTGTCAAACATTATTGAACCGAGTCTCACCATATTGGAGCCGCACTCAATTGCCAGTTCGAAATCCCCGCTCATTCCCATAGAACATATTGTAGCACCCTCTAACCGTTTATATATGTCATAAGTTGTCTCAAAACTCTTTTTAATTACCGCTTTATCTTCTGTATGCGCACCGATGCTCATAACGCCTCTTAGATGAATATTCGGGCATTCTGTTTTTATTTGGTTATAAATCGCAACGGCATCTTCGGGCATTACGCCGTGTTTAGACTCCTCTTTTGCAGAGTTTATCTGGAGAAGCGCTTCAAGCGTCATATCTCTTGATGCAAGCTTCTTTTGCATCTCATATGCAAGGTCGAGTGAATCAAGCCCATGAAAAAGAGCGGGATTGATATCAAGCAGATTGTTTATCTTGTTCTTCTGCAGGTTTCCTACAAAGTGCCACTCTAGCGGCAGATCTTCAAGTTCACTGCTTTTTGCTCTTAAGTCCTGTACCTTGTTCTCTCCAAAAGCTCTTTGACCTATACGGTAGAGTTTTGCTATTTCATCCGCTGTCGAGTACTTGCTGATTGCTACTATCTTGACTATATGCTTTTCATCAAATCTTACTCTTGCAAACTCGACTCTTCTTATTATGTCGTCAATATATATTTTGTACTCTTCGTCATTCATCTCATTTTTCATTCTCTACCCCACAAGTCTATTTATATCGTTATACAGTCCAAGCCCCATCAGTGAAAAAAGTATCACCCAGCCTGCAATGGTTAATTTTACCATAATCTCTTCGTTTACTTCACGTCTGAAGATAAGCTCATAGAGATTAAACATAATGTGTCCGCCGTCAAGTGCAGGAATAGGGAGCAGGTTTAAAACCCCAAGGTTTACGGAGATGAGTGCCGCAAAAAAGAGCACGCTCATCCAGCCTGCATCTGTTGCGTCTGACGTGAGTTTCACAATTGAGATTATCCCGCCAAGCTCATTTGCGGGAACTTCCCCGACTATGAGTTTTTTAAGCCCTGTAAATATCAAAGTTGAGGCAAAGGCGGTCTGCTCGGTCGCGTAAGAGAGTGTCTCGCCTACACCAAGTTCCAGCTTATGAGAAACACCCGCACTTCCAATTCCGATCATCTTTTTCTCTATGATCTCATTAAACATATTTGTAGTCTGCGTGATCTTTGGGCTTAGAGTTATAAAATGAATATATCCGCCTCTTTCAACCTCTAGGTTAAGTGAGCCCTCGGATGTCTCAATTATCTCTGCCATCTCTTTCCATGTAGTGATCTGAGCACCGTTAATAGAGCGGACGGTATCGTTTGTCTCTAAACCTGCTGCAAAAGCGGGAGAGTCTTTTACGACATTGCCGATTACGGGAGAGAGGACGTTTGGTCCGCCAAGAGCTATGACGAAATAGAGGACAAATGCCAAAACAAAGTTTGCCAATGGACCTGCCAGGAGGATGAAGATCTTTTGTGAAGGTGTTTTTACATTGTAGCTGTCTTGGTCATAACTTTTCTTTGTAGGGTCACTGTCGTCCTGACCCTTCATCTTTACATACCCGCCAAGCGGGATTATTGCCAATTTCCACTCGGTTCCCCATCTTTTAAAAGAGGCGATTTTTCGACCGAAACCTATGCTGAAAACTTCAACGTATACACCCATAGCACGTGCTGCAAAGTAGTGTCCCAGCTCATGAAAAAATATCAGCGCGGAGATTACTATTAAAGATACAAAAAAACTCATTATTTTTTCACTCCAAGAAGTGCAGCTCTAAATCCCCAAAGATACTCAAAGCCTGAGTAAAGGGTGATTGCTACCGCTAACCATAATAGCTCCTCACCTAGAGGCCAGTGCATAAGTAAAAATCCTATTGCGATCATCTGTATAACCGTCTTTACTTTTCCAGACCACGATGCTTTTACGCTTAATCCTTCACTTACCGCAACAGTGCGAATTCCAGTGATAAAGAGTTCGCGGATGATAATTATATATATAGCCCATGCACTCGCTTCTCCTACCATCATAAGTCCTAAAAATGCCGCAATTGTGAGCATTTTGTCTGCAAGCGGATCGATTATCGCACCAAGCATCGTCATCTGGTTCCACTCTCTTGCAATGTAGCCGTCAAAAAAGTCCGTAACACTTGCTAAAACAAAAAGAAGTGAGGCAAAGTAATAGTTCCAGCTTATATGGAAGCCGGCATCCGTAAAGTAGTCAGGGTTGAGAATCACCCAAAACATTATAGGAGCTAAAATAATACGTGAAGATGCCAAGATATTAGGTAGATTTAACAAAAAAAGCCTTATAAATTTATTGCGTATTTTAGCCATTTGGCTCTTAATTTAGGCTTGACAATCTCTTTATCTCTAGGGTATTATAGAGCTAATATTGGAGTATGTCTGTAAAATGGATTTAGAAAAAATAAAAAATAAGGTCCTCTCGCTTACACGCTATATTAAAGAGATCGCGATCATAGAACACAATCATCATCCTTTCGCACTCATCTACCCTGATTTTGGGGCGCTGCAAGAGGCAAAAATCATCAATATCAAAGAGGAGATAAGATGGTATGCCGTAGAGCTGTACAATATGAAAGCCGCTGAGAGCGAAAAGATAAAGGGCTTTAAGATTTTGACCACTCCTCTTGGAGAAAAAGTACAAGAGAGTTTAATAAAAGAGGAAGAGCCTGACGATGAAGTATACAGGGTTTTAAAATCATATATAGCGACTATGACCGACAAAGAGATATTTCCATCTTCACATCTTGAACTTGATCTTGAACTAGACTCGCTCAATTATGTGGAGCTTTTTGTCTTTATTGAAGAGAGCTTCGGGATAAAAATGGATGAAGCGCTCTTCTCAAAAATAATGCAATTAAAGCAGCTTTATAGCTACGTAAAAGCAAATTCAAAACAGATAAGAGAAGCAAATATTTACTGGGAGGAACTCTTAAGAGAGAATATAGATGAAAAACTACTATACTCTCCTATTATAATGTTCCTGTACAAGAGCGTACTTTTTCCTCTTTTTCGGCTCTATTTTCGTCTAGAAATCAGAGGAGTAGATAACATTCCATCTACCGCCTGTATCATAGCGCCTTCACATCAGAGTATGCTTGACGGCTTTTTGATAGAGTCTTCTCTGCCATACAAAATTTTGAAAAAAACATTTTTTCTGGCATATAAACAGGTCTTTGGCACAAGACTTTTAAAGCCCATTGCAAAACATGGACAGACTATTTTGATAGATGCAAATGAGAACCTAAAAGAGACAATGATTTATTGTGCGCTTCCGATAAAATCAGGCGGAAATCTTGTAATATTTCCTGAAGGGGCAAGAACAAGAGATAGAGAGCTTTTGGAGTTTAGACCATACTTTGCTATGCTCTCCAAAACATTTAAGACACCCATTGTTCCCGTTGTGATTGACGGCAGCTACGAGGCACTTGGAGCAGGAATGCTTTTTCCAAGACCAAGAAAAATAAGGGTGACATTTTTAGAGCCCATAGAGCCGCACTCTATGGAGTACGCAGAGATAGCAAAGAGGGTGAGAAAAGCTATAGAGAGCGAGCTTAAACGCTCTATGTAAGGGCATCTCTGAGCTCTTTTTCTCCCTTTTTCTCATCTACGAAATAGAGAAGAAGCGCTCCCAGTATAAACAAAATAGAGATAGAAGCGATAGAGACTCTTGAGTTTTGAGAAGCCAGGGCTACAAGCGCTATAAGAAGAGGCCCGAATATAGCGGCAAATTTGCCTATAAAGTTATAAAAACCGAAAAACTCCGCCGAATATCCCTCAGGGATCATTCTTGAGTAGTAGGAACGGCTGAGTGCCTGAATACCGCCTTGAACAAGTGCTATCATTACGGCAAGCATATAGAATTCCCAAACCTCATTCATAGTAGCCGCCCACATAATAATAAACATATAGATAGAGATGGCTAGATAGATCGCCCCCTTAGTCCCGGTGAATTCGGATATTTTAGTAAACAGAAGCGTTGCGGGGAACCCGACAAACTGGACAAGCAGAAGTGCTAAAATAAGGTTTGAAGAGTCAAACCCAAGCGCCATTCCGTAATCGACAGCCATTCTGATGATAGTATCTACGCCGTCTATATAGAGCCAGTATGCGATTAAAAATAGAGATAGATGCCTGAGTTGTCTGATTTTGGTAAAAGTTTTTTTTAGTCTTAAATATCCGTCTTTTAATTTTGTTGTTGTGCTAACATGTGTGTTTTTTTCCTCTTTTACAAACAGAAGCAGGGGGATGGAGAAGATCGCCCACCAGAGCGCTACGCTTATAAATGATGCTTTTATTGCAGCGGCTTGATTCTCAAAACCAAAAAATGTAAAATCCTGAAACATCCAGACATTTATACTAAAGAGTATGCCGCCGCCAAGATATCCTAGCGAAAAACCAAGTCCCGAGACGAAATCGACACTCTTTCTAGTTGAGACGGATTGCAAAAGCCCGTCATAAAATATGTTTGAACCCATAAAACCTATGTTGCCTAGAATATATATAAAAAGTGCCGCCTGCCACTCTCCCGCTCCGACTAGTGATAGCATTGCGCTCATCAGGATACCGAGATAAGAGAAGAGAAAAAGGTATCTTTTTTTAAGTGAGTGAACATCCGCAATCGATCCAAGCAGAGGAGCGATCAGCACGATGACAAGGCTGGAGATCGAGCTTGCAAATCCAAGATTTGCCGTACTCGTGGTAGCCGCTGTGTTTATGCTGTAGTATGATTTGAAAAACAGCGGGAAAAAGCCGGCCATTACGGTTGTGGCATATGCAGAGTTTGCCCAGTCGTAAAGTGCCCATGAGTAGATGCTTTTTTTATTTTCTTGCAAAGATATCGCCTCTTTTAATTTTGCACCAATTTTACCACAAAAGCGGAGTTCGGATAAATAAATGATAGAATAGTGTATGAAATTTTTAGAACTAATGAGGGAAAAGAGTCTTGTTGCAGCTCATAGAGGTGCGCGATACATCGCTCCTGAAAATACTTTTTTGGCACTAAGCAAGAGCGTAGGAAAGTGTGATTTTATCGAGATAGACGTTCAGCTAAGCAAAGACGGTGCAGTAATAGTGATGCATGACGATACGTTGCAAAGAACTACCGATGTTACAAAGATTGATATCTTTAAAAACAGATCTCCTTATAGAGTCTCAGACTTTACGTATGATGAACTTCTAATGCTTGATTACGGAAGTTGGTTTTACGAAAATGACGTGCATATGGAGCCGCTTCTTACGCTTAAAAGGGCGTTAGAGTTTATAAAAGAGAATAAGATGTTTATAAATATAGAGATTAAAGATATATATAAAAGTTTTGAAGATAAAATTGTTGTAGACGCGGTTATAAAAGAGATAGAAGATGCTGGAGTGCAGGAGCGTGTTTTGCTATCTTCATTTAGACATGAATATCTAAAAGAGGCAAAGCAGATGATTCCCTCCATACCTGCAGCAGCTCTGTTTGAAGGAAAGATTCCTAACAATATTATCGGCTGTTTAAGAGAGCTGCAGGTCGAGGCGTGCCATCTGGATAACGACTCGGTTGAGGAAAAAAAGATTAAAGTGCTCAGAGAGGCGGGTTTTTTTGTAGGAGTCTATACTGTTAACGATTCCAAGCGTGCAAAAGAGCTGTTTGATATGGGTGTGAGCTATATATTTAGCGATTCGCTTGATAAGAAGTTAAAAAGGTATGAATTATGAGCTATGAAAAGCTGCAAAAGGCTCTCGAGGTGCTGGATATTGTTACCCGTATAACTCAAGCAGAGCTAAAAGATAAATATCTAAAGTTATCAAGAGTTTATCATCCTGATATGCCAAATGGCGATGCAAAAAAGTTTAAAGAGGTAAACGAGGCTTATAAGTTGGTAAATGAGTATATTCAAAACTACAGATTCTCTTTTGATGAGGATGAGTTTTATGCGCAAAACCCATTCTCAAGAAAATCGAAGGATTGGTTTTATAACTTTTAAGGAAAATGGATGATTATTGGAGTTCCAAAAGAGGTGAAAACTGACGAGTTTCGCGTCGGAATAACGCCCTCAAATATTTCTTTGCTAGTAAATGACGGACATGAGGTGTTTGTTGAAACAACAGCAGGAGATGGAAGCGGCTTTAGCGATAATGAATACAGCTCTGCCGGCGCAAAAATAGCCAAAACGGCAAAAGAGCTCTATGAGAAAGCCGCTTTGATAGTAAAGGTCAAAGAGCCCCAGCCGTCCGAGTATAAATTTTTAAACCAAAATCATACGCTTTTTTGTTATCTTCATCTTGCCCCCGCAAAAGAGCTTACCGCCGTTTTAATGCAAAAAAGAGTTTGTGCTATCGCTTACGAGACTGTTGCTATTGGCAGAGAGCTCCCGCTTTTAAAGCCTATGAGTGAAATAGCAGGTTCGAGGGCGCCTATTGTAGGAGCTTATAATTTAAGTAGATACAAAGGCGGTGAAGGAGTCTTGATAGGCGGATCGGACGGAGTTGCACCGGCAAAGGTCTTAATCATAGGTGCGGGAAATGCAGGATTTAACGCTGCCAAGATTGCTTCTGGAATGGGTGCGGATGTAACGGTCATCAATAGGACTTTGCCAAAGCTAGAGGAGTTGAATAAAGAGATCCCTAATGTAAGAACTCTTCTGTACTCTCAAGATGCATTTTTAGAGGCAGTAAAAATTTCAGATATGGTAGTAGGTGCCGTATTGGTTCACGGAGGTGCGGCAACACCGAAGTTTATTTCGCGCAAGATTTTAAGAGAGATGAAAAAAGGCTCCGTTCTTGTAGACATTACTATAGATCAGGGAGGTATCTCTGAAGCCTCACGTCCTACAACGCATACAGACCCTACATTTATCGAAGAGGGAGTAGTGCATTACTGCGTCGCAAATATGCCGGGAGCATATCCTAAAACATCTACAGTAGCACTCTCGAATGCAACGATCTCTTATGTTAGAAAGTTGGCAAACGAGGGGGTAACTGTTGCCGTAAAAAAAGATTCCGCTCTTGGGTTGGGAGTCAATGTTTTTGACGGAGCACTTACAAATCGTGCCGTCGCCGAGGTTCATGATTTTGAGTTTACTGCTCTAGAACCACTTTTGAAGGAGAAATAGATATGTATTCAAACAGTGAGATGGTAGATTATCTTGTAGATATCGGAGTGCTCCGTTCAAGCAGAATCATAGAGGCCTTTAGAAACGTCGACAGGGCTGATTTTGTGGCCGACAGAAGAGCTTTTGACATCTATGAGGACTATCCACTTGTCATAGGTCACGGTCAAACCATATCCCAGCCAAGAACTGTGGCGATGATGCTTGAGATGCTCTCGCCGCAAGAGGGTGATAAGATTTTAGATATAGGAAGCGGCTCTGGATGGACAACGGCGCTTTTGGCATACATAGCAGGAGAGAGCGGCTCGGTAACAGGAGTCGAGAGAGTAGGTGAACTTGTTAGCTTTGGAAGCTCAAATCTCAAGAAATACGATTTTAAAAATGCAAAGATACTCCAGGCAGGAGATGAGCTTGGCATTGTCGGCGGGAAGTTTGAGCGTATTTTAGTTTCTGCGGCAGCGGATGAGCTTCCTGCTGAGCTTATAGAGCAGTTAGAGGTTGGCGGAAAACTTGTCATACCTATTAAAAACTCTGTTTTTGAAATCGTTAAAAAGGATGAAGGTTTTGATGCGAACGAGCATTACGGTTTTGCGTTTGTTCCGTTAATCTATTAAATTTATAACTAGGAGAAGAAAATGTCACATACAGCATGGTTAAGCAAAAAACTCGATAGCGGGAAAGTATTGTGTCAGGCATGTGCGCAGGCGTGCAGGCTTGATGAGGGTGAGTACGGTATATGCGGAGTAAGGCGTGTAGAAGACGGTGAGCTTAAGCTACTTGTTTACGGTCTGGCAGCAGCTGTTAACATCGACCCTGTAGAGAAAAAACCGATGTTTCATTTTCTGCCAAAAACAAGAGCTTTTTCCGTTGGAACGGTGGGGTGCAACTTCTCTTGCAAGTTTTGTCAAAACTATGATATATCACAGTATCCAAAAGAGCATGAGCATAAAATAGTCGGCCGTGAATTTCCACCGCAGAACATTGTAGAAGCGGCTGTAGATAATGTTTGTAAATCTATAGCCTACACCTACAATGAGCCTATAGTCTTCTTCGAGTATACTTACGATACGGCAAAATTGGCACATGAGCGAGGATTAAAAAATATCTATGTTACAAGCGGTTATGAGACACGAAAAGCCATAGATCTGCTTGCGCCCTATATAGACGGGATGAATATCGATATAAAGAGCTTTTCAGATGAGTTTTATAAAGAGGTTTGCGGCGCAAGATTAAAACCCGTGCTTGAAGCGGTAAAGTACGCACATGAAAAAGGGATATGGATTGAGATAACGACTCTTCTTATTCCGGGCGAGAACGACTCTGATGATGAGATAAGAGGCATTGCAAAATTTATTGCCGAGCTCGATACGTCAATACCGTGGCATCTCTCAGCTTTTCATCCTACATACAAGATGCTTGATGCTCCGCGCACTCCCGAATCTACGCTTCTTCGTGCTTATAAAATAGGCCAAGAGGAGGGGCTGAAGTATCTTTATGTAGGCAATGTAGATAATGAAGATTATGAATCTACATATTGCCCAAGCTGTAAAAACAGGGTAATTGACAGAAGCGGCAATATCGGACAGTTCGTAAAAAATGATCTTGATGAAAACGGCAGATGTCCTCATTGCGGCTATATGCTTGAAGGAGTATGGAGCTAAAGTTCACTATTGACTTGATAACGCTTCTTGGTTATTATTGGTTGTTGTCTAGCGTTATTTTAAAGCAGAAAGGCGGCTAATATGATACGTTTATTTTTTTTACTGTTTTTACTGTTTTTACCGCTTTTTGCGGATAACTCGCTTATAGTAAAGCTTGAGATAAGAGGTCCTATCGGACCTGCAAGCAGTGAGTATCTAAAAGAGGGAATGGAGTTTGCAAAGAAGAAAAATGCTCAGATAATACTCATTGAGCTGGATACTCCCGGAGGTTTGTCTAGTTCAATGAGGGAGATGATACAGAGTATTACCAACAGTTCCATACCAGTTGTTACATATGTTTATCCAAAAGGCGCACATGCGGCAAGTGCCGGAACTTATCTTCTTTACGCTTCACATATCGCTGCTATGTCGCCGGGAACTAATCTAGGTGCGGCAACCCCTGTAAGTCTTATTCCCTCACCAAGCAGCAGTGATTTAAACGGAAGTAATATAAGTACGCTGGAGAAGAAAGTAACAAATGATGCAGTTGCTTATATTAAAAGTTTGGCAGAACTAAATGACCGAAATATTTCATGGGCACTATCGGCTGTGGAAGAGGCTAAAAGCATCTCTGCAAGAGATGCGCTCAATTACGGTGTTATTAATCTGATAGCCGAAGATACAAAAGGGCTGTTAGAAAAACTTGATGGAAGAGAGGTTGTTCTCTCAGGCAAAAGTGTAACTCTTATGACAAAAAGCTCAATAGTGCAGAACTTTGAACCCAGCTGGAAAAGCCGATTTTTATCCACGATCACAAATCCAAATATCGCATACATTCTTCTGCTTTTAGCCATATACGGCATCTTTTTTGAGTTGATGAATCCAGGTTCCATATTTCCTGGAGTTATAGGAGTGATTTCAGGGGTTATTGCACTTTATGCACTCAATATGATACCTTTTAATTATGCGGGACTGCTTCTTATCTTGCTCGGTATCGCATTTATGGTTGCTGAAGTTTTTGTCGCTGGATTCGGTATTTTAGGCATAGGAGGAGTTGTGGCTTTTGCTTTTGGTTCGCTTCTGCTTTTTGACGCGGATACTTTGGGGCACAGTGTCTCTATCCCCCTTATAATAGCTTTTACATTCTCCAGTCTGGCTTTTTTTGTTTTGGTGATGAAACTATTTATAAGTTCAAGATCTGCCAAAGTAGTCTCGGGCGCAGATGAGATGATAGGAGCAACGGCGCAAGTTATTGATATAACAGATAGCGGGTATTTTGTGCATTGTCACGGTGAAACATGGAGTGCTCTAAGTGATAGCAAACTTTCAGTGGGGCAAAATGTTGAAGTTGTCGAGCTTTTTGGGCTCATTTTAAAAGTAAAACCAATTAAGGAGTAGAAAATGTTTTTTGATCTAAATATAACCATACTGTACACCGTAGTTTTTGCAATAGTTTTTTTAGCCGCGGCTATTCGTATATTGCGAGAGTATCAGCGAGCAGTCGTCTTTACGCTCGGTAGATTTACCGGCATAAAAGGACCTGGGCTTATCATCTTGATCCCTTTTATACAGCAGATGGTAAGAGTTGACCTCCGTACGATCGTTCTTGACGTGCCTACGCAGGATGTTATATCGCATGACAACGTTTCAGTGCATGTAAATGCAGTTGTCTATTTTCGCGTAATAGACCCACAAAAAGCGATTATTCAGGTAGAGGATTTTTACGATGCTACAAGCCAGCTTGCACAAACCACTCTGCGTTCTGTTTTAGGCGGGCATGAGCTCGATGAGATGCTAGCAGAAAGAGAGCGCCTGAACCGCGATATACAGGAGATATTGGATAAGCAGACAGATGCATGGGGGATCAAGATATCCAATGTTGAGATCAAGCATATCGATCTTGACGAGAGTATGGTGCGAGCAATAGCAAAACAGGCGGAAGCGGAGCGTGAGCGCCGTGCTAAAGTAATCAATGCAAAAGGAGAGGTGGAAGCGAGTGAAAACCTGCTTTTAGCAGCTAAGAAGCTAAGCGAAAACGATCTTGGTATTCAGCTTCGTTATCTTCAAACAATGAGCGATATTTCAAGCGATAAGACAAATACGCTTGTTTTCCCGTTCCCGACAGATTTTAGCAAGCTTTTTAAAGGAAGTCTAAAAGAGTAGGCTTTAATCAGCCTCTCTTTTAGTGATTTACTTTTCTGTTTAAAACTTTCTCAACCGAAGCGATCTTTGTTTTTAGTCTGTTTTTCGTATTTTTTCTGATGTCAAATTTTAATGAAGAGTAGACTCTTTCACAATCTTGAAGCTGCTCATATGCCAACTCTATGATTGATAGTGCCTCCTTCATGCTCTGCGTTTCAACAACCGTTCCCATAGGCGTTAACTGATATTTTACGCCTGATTTGTCAATGGCATCTATGACTCTGCTTACATGTTTGGAAACGGATGAACCGTCTCTGCACTCGTCTGATGTCGGAAACATACTGAATTCTAATAAAAAACTTGTCAAACTTTTTTCCTTTTGGGAATTGAAATTGCCAAAATTATATCAAAAATGATAAAATGCAAAGAGTTTATTTAAAAAGTATCGGAATATATGGTGAAAACAAAATCTTACGATATAGAGCTTCTTCATGATGTTGACAAAGAGTTTGAAGCCGAGTTTTATAACTACTCTAAGACTTTAAGCTATTCAAAGGGCGCATCCCCGTTCTCTGTGGATGATCTGTTAAAGCACTTTTATATAGTAATAGATGGCAGAGTAAAGACGTATCAGATAAATTTTGATAATAATAAGGAACAGACAATCTTTATATATAAAAGAGGTGATATGTTTGATGTCATATCTCTTTTAGACGAAAAACCGCATGAGGTCGTATACGAAGTATTAGAAGATTGCAGAGTGCTTCAGTTACCTATAGAAAGAGTCAGATATTGGATAGATAATAACTCTACCTTTAACAAGCTTTTTTTCCCATATCTGGCCGCTAAGATGAGACATGTAGAGACTTTGGCAAGCGAGATCTCTCTTTATGACGTTAAAGAGAGACTTATGCATCTGCTATTGGAGAATATAAACCCAGAGAGTACTTTTAAATACAGACTCCTTCAAAACCTCTCAAACAGTGAAATCTCAAAACTGCTAGGGACTGTAAGACATGTAGTAGAGAGAGCTATAAAACAGCTCAAACAGGAAAAGATCATCCAAACAAGCAGAAAAAATATAAAAGTAATAAATCTTCAAAAACTTCTGGAAAAAGCAGACAAAATGCTACATAAGTAGCAAAGCAGTTTTAAATATTCATGTACCATTCTCTCAACTTAAAAAAAGGAGTTTATTATGTTGATTTCAAGATATTTAAGTCCTGTAGAGTCTTATAGAAGAAAGAGAGGCATTGATTTTTTCAATGATTTTCTAAGTTCTTTGGACGAGGGTGTTAACGACGATGCGTTGGTAGACTTTAAGCCTGCCGTAAACACTAGAGAAGGCAAGGACGCTTACCATGTGGACGTCGATCTGCCGGGTGTCAAAAAAGAGGATATTGAGATAAACGTTGAGAACAACGTTCTTACCGTGTCAGGTAAAAGAGAAGCAAAGAGTGAAGTCAAAGAAGAAGACTACTACAGAGTAGAGAGCAGCTACGGAAAGTTTCAAAGAAGTTTTACCCTGCCTGAGAAAGTAGATACAGAGAATATAAGAGCGGCATGTGAAGACGGGGTACTGGAAGTCGTGATTCCAAAACTTCAAATCGAGAAAAATTCTGCTAAAAAGATCGAGATAAAATAGTAGGAGGCTGTAATGGATATTGTAAAAACATCCAAGAAACTTGTTGATAAAGTCGAAGAGAAAGTTGAAAAAGGCTTGGAGGTCGCAAAAAGTACATTTGACAATGTAGCGCGTCACCTCCCTTTTGCAAATTTGGCAAAGCATATCGATGACACTTTTAGCATAGAAGTGGATCTCCCAGGCGTTAAAAAAGAAGATATAGAGATTAAAGTAGAGGATGATCATTTAACGATCAACGCACAAAGAAGATATAAGAATGAGACAAAAGAGGAGGATTATTACCTCTGTGAGTCGAGTTTTGGAATGTTTAGCAGAAGTTTTGCACTCTCAGACGCTATAAACAGAGATAAAATAGATGCAAAATATGAGAATGGAAGATTATATATCACTCTTGAAAAAGCAGAGTCGAA
>JBFEYZ010000017.1:0-19032 GCA_041561855.1 Sulfurimonas sp.
CTCATGTGACGACAGCGCGATAGCGATCACAGAGATAGCGACAAAAAAGCTTCTTTTTCACAAAAAGATATCTCAAGAACTTGAGCACAGTGTTTACGGCGGTGTGGTTCCGGAACTTGCAGCCAGACTTCACGCTGAAGCTCTGCCGAAGATACTTGAGGAGTGTAAGCCTTACTTTAAAGACCTAAAAGCCGTTGCCGTTACATCTTCTCCCGGGCTTACGGTAACACTTGTAGAAGGTGTGACCATGGCAAAAGCTATCTCCATTGCACTGAATATCCCGATCATCGGGGTAAACCATCTCGTAGGGCATATATATTCGCTCTTTATAGAAAAAGATGCGCAGTTCCCTCTTACCGTTTTGCTTGTCTCAGGCGGGCATACACAGGTTATGGAAGTAAAAGACCTTGATAATATAAAAACTGTCGCAAAGAGCATGGATGACAGTTTCGGTGAGAGTTTCGACAAAGTGGCAAAGATGATGAATCTTGGCTATCCGGGCGGACCTCTTATTCAAGAGCTGGCAAAGGACGGTGATAGAAAAAGGTATGACTTTACCGTTCCTCTTCACCAATCCCCGCTCATAGCATTTTCATACTCAGGGCTAAAAAACTCCGTGCGGCTTGCAGTTGAAAAGGCCGAGGAGAGCGACTTTAAAGATATTGCCGCTTCGTTTGAGCGAGTGGCAGCGGCACATATTATCCAAAAGCTAAAAAAGTACTTTAAAGAGGTGCCGCCAAAAAGATTTGCCATTGTTGGCGGGGCAAGTGCAAACCTTTATCTTCGTTCAAAAATTGAAGAGCTGTTAAAACCGTATAAGGCAGATTTACTTTTAAGTGAGTTAAAATATTGTTCGGACAATGCAGCGATGATAGGAAGAGTCGGGGTAGAGATGTATGAGAAGGGTATGTTTAGTTCGCTTGATGAGTTAGAAGTTTGTCCAAAAAGTGTCATTTAGCTTAAGAAGACCTTAACAATAAGTGCATTTTTTCTAATTAAGAGCAAAATTATCCCGTTTCAAATATACTTCCCGCATAAATTTAAAAAACAAAAAAAAGGAGCCAAAATGGCAACTACAAAATTCAAGGGTACAGACGTAGAACTATTAGGAAACCAGGTAAATGTTGGTGATAAAGCACCAGAAGTAAAAGTTGTAAACTCAGACGGTTTAGGCGATGTAGTAGTTGGTGGCGCTCAAGGCGTTAAGCAGCTTGTTATCGTTGTTCCTTCACTAGATACTGGTGTATGTGCTACTGAGACTCGTAACTTCAATGCAAAAGCAGCTTCATTAGAGGGTGTTAAAACTACAGTTGTTTCTATGGACTTACCATTTGCATCTGGTAGATTTTGTGCTGCAGAGGGAATTGACAAACTGACTGTTGCTTCTGACTTCAGAAACAAAGATTTCGCTAACGCTTACGGTGTACTTCTTGGCGGTTCTGTTCTTGCAGGTGTTACTTGTAGAGCGATCTTCGTTATTGATGAAAACGGTGTTGTAACTTACAAAGAAATCGTTCCTGAAATCACTGAAGAGCCAAACTACGACGCTGCTATCGCTGCAGTTAAATAAGCGATCTCTATCCTCCTTCCTTAAATATAGGGCTTTTGCCCTATAACCAATCAAGTAAAAATTTGCTACAATAACCTTACTTACAAATAAGGATATTAATCATGAAAAAAGTTTTATCAACACTTGCCTGTACCGCGCTTTTTACCTCTGCCGCAATGGCTGATATAACACGCGTTGAAATGGGTGCGGGTGCATGGATGCAGACCCCAAAAGGGAGTGCTACATATACCGACGGCGGGGCTGACGGTAGCTATACCTCAAGCGAAAAAGATAATAGTGAGATCTATATCTGGGCTCTTATTAAACATCCGGTTCCGGTTCTGCCAAATCTTAGGCTAGAGTACGTATCCATAGAGGACAGCGGTATCGCAAGAGGTCAGTTTAAAGACTTTGATATTACCGCAGCTTCTACTACGCTCTCTTATGATATGAAACAGTATGACATTATCCCATACTACAATATTCTTGATAATACGGCTTGGATTACACTTGACTTGGGATTAGATATTAAGATTGTTGACGCATCTTATACGGCGGCTCCGTCTGCTCCGTTTACAGGCTACAGCGACAGTGTGATTTTTGCAGTTCCTCTTCTTTATGTAAGAGGAAGAGTCGAGATACCGGCAACAAACATCGGTTTAGAAGCGGATGTGAAGTATGTAACAACCGGCGACTCTACGGTTTATGACGTTAGAGCAAAAGTTGATTATACCCTTGATTTTGTTCCTGTTGTTCAACCTGCTTTAGAAGTAGGGTACAGAGTTCAAAAGATAGATATTGACGAGAGTGGTTTAGATGCGAAGTTAGACATCGATTTCTCAGGTATTTATGCAGGTTTGATGCTTCGTTTTTAAGCTCTTTAATCCATCCATTTTTGAGGGTCGTAGCCGTCACTCGGCCGCACAACCCTCTCTTTTGGCAGCTCTTTTATCATAGTTACAGTTTCACTTCCGTCAACAGGGCTCTTGCCAAAAGAGTTTTCAATCTTAATAAACCCATGTTTTTTAAAAAAACCGACCGCTCTTTCACTGTTTAAAACACTAACGCTAATATGTTGAAAAAGTGCACCTGCTTCTAAAAACAGCTGTTCAAGCATCGCGGAACCTATGCCCTTTGCTCTAAATTCCGGTTTTATGCCTATGGTAAGAACAGGCGTTTTCTCATCTACAAAACCCTCTGCATTATCATCTTCTTTTAGCAGCCGCAGCCATGCCGCACCTGCGATTTTATGTTCGCTCAAAGCGTAAAGCCCTAAATCTTTTGATGAAAGCCCGTAAAATTTGCTGTAAGTATCCAGTTGCAAAATATCTTCAACTCTTTTGCCGACTTCATCAAGGCGGTAGGCATAGTAGAGCATGTCGCTTGTGATTTTTTGCTCTGAAGATCTTAGAAAGTAGAGTGTTGGCATCATTGTGTTTTATATCAGACTGAGTCCGACTTTTCCTTTTTCTTCATCTATCGAGACAACCTCTATTTGAGGCAGATATTGGTTTAGCGAGAGAACTTCAAGCGGATGAGAGATCTTGCTGCTGCTCATCTTTGAAATGTGGATCATTCCGTCATTTTTGAGTCCGATATCTACAAATGCCCCAAAATCAGTAATATTTCTAACGACACCAGAGAGAAAGCTTCCTACGCTCAGCATCTTTATATCCGTTATACCGTCTTTAAAAGGGATTGGCGGAAGCTCTTCTCTTGGATCAAACCCCGGCTTACGAAGCTCTTTTATAATATCTTTGAGTGTCTCTTCCCCGATATGCAGCTCTTTTGCTTTTTGTTCAGTGTTGATTGATTCTAAATCAACCCCTATGAGCTTCTTTGCAACATCGTAACTCTCGGGATGTATTCCGCTGTTGTCAAAAATATTTTTGGAGTTTTTGATGCGGACAAATCCCACCGCCTGCTCATACGCTTTTTTGCCAAGACCTTTGACCTTCAAGAGCTGCTCTTTTGTCTTGAACGGACCGTTCTCTTCTCTGAAAGCGATTATGTTTTGGGCTACTTTTGCGCCTACGCCCGCAACGTAAGAGAGAAGTGAGAGGGATGCCGAGTTTATATCTACACCTACACGGTTAACAAGATCCTGTGTAACATCAGTTAGTTTTTTCTCTAGAAGTTTTTGGTCGACATCATGCTGATACTGTCCGATGCCCAGAGATTTTGGGTCTATTTTAACAAGAGCCGCCATAGGGTCTTGAAGCCTTTGAGCGATAGAGATAGCGCCTCTTATACTCACGTCAAGGTTCGGGTACTCCTGTGAGGCTATCTTTGAAGCAGAGTAGACCGATGCGCCCGCTTCTGAAACTACCGTATAGTTTAGTTTGGCTTTCTCTTCTTTGTTTAGTCGTGCAAAAAACTCCTGCGTCTCACGTGAGCCTGTTCCGTTTCCGATAGCCACGCCCGTGATGTTATATTTGTTTGTTAGTGTTAGTATCTTGTTTTTGGAGTTTTCATAATCCTTTTGCGGCTGGGTCGGATAGATGACGCAAGACTCCAAATAGTTGCCGTTCTCGTCAATAACTGCGAGTTTGCAGCCTGTTCTAAAAGCAGGGTCTACTCCGAGTATTACTCTTTTTGTAACGGGAGGGGTCATCAGAAGCTGGTTTAGATTTTTTCCAAAGACCGATATTGCGGCAATATCGGCTCTCTCTTTTAGTTCGGCTTGAACTTCTCTCTCTATGGATGGAAGTAAAAGCCTCTTTAGCCCGTCTCTGTATGCTTCAAATAGGAGTTCTTTTGAGCTTGAAGCATTGCGTGGGATTTTGTATTGTCGTATATTTTCTTCTATGTAGTTGGTGTCGATACTTATCTTGACGGAGAGCTCTTTCTCATGTACTCCGCGCATTATTGCAAGATAACGATGAGATGGGATGTAGGCGACCTTTTCGTTTTTGAGTGTAAAGTTTTTAAATACCCCGTTTTCGTTAAAACTCTTTGTCTTTTTAACTTCTAAAACGCCGTGACGCAGCATATTGTTTCTTATAGCTTCTCGTTCTCTTGGCATATCGGCATAACGCTCTGCCAATATATCCTGCGCTCCTTGCACGGCATCATCTACGGACGTAACGCCGCCTTTTATAAACTCTTTCGCTTTTGCTTTGAACTCAGCAACACTTAGAGCGGCTTTTTGCAAGATGTCTGCCAAGGGAGTAAGACCGTTTTGCACGGCAGTTGCCGCACGGGAGTTTTTCTTCTCTTTGTATGGGCGGTAAATATCCTCTAAAACACGCAGGCTGTCTGCCTCATCTATACTTTTTTTTAGTGCGTCGCTAAGGGTTGCTCTCTCGGCGATGAGTCTTAATATCTCCTCTTTTCTCTCCAAGAGTTTTTTGGAACCGAGGAAGAGAGTTTCAAATTCACGAAGCACTTCATCATCCGCTCCGCCCGTCATCTCTTTACGGTAACGTGCTATAAAAGGGATGGTTGCTCCCTCGTCGAGAAGCTTTAGAATATTTTGCACATACTCACGTTTAAGAGAAGTTTTTTTGGTTAAAAGATCGAGTAAATTATTAATATTTTTTCCCCTCGCACTCTATAAAATCTTTTTCACTCAGATCTTCTATAAGTGTTTTAAAGTTTTTAAGTGCAAACAGTTTAACATCTTCGCCCTTTAATGCTTTTAGTTCATTTGAGAAGCCGCCCTTGGAGACAATAACATAGATGTCAGGCGTCAGCTCGGCTAAGCGGCACTGCTCTTGAAGTCTGCCAAGCTCGCTCTTTTTGGCTTTTTGGTTGGAGTATTTGCATATTCCAGCTACAACTTTACCGGATTTCGTTTTTGCCAAGATGTCTATCTGCGCTCTTCTGTCCCAGTAGCTCCCGATTTCTACAATCGGGTCATCTTTGAAGCTTTTTTTGATGAGTTCATTAGAGAGTTTTTTAAAAGTAAGTTCAAAGAATTCGCTTCTGCGGTTTGCAAATGCCTCTTTTGACTCTTTAAAATCTCCCTCTTTTATGCTCTTAAAATATGGCGAGACAAAAGCAAACCAAAATCGCATAAACGGGGTGCCAAAATTTAGTTTCTCATCTATTTTCTCATCTTCAATCGGCGGAGACTCAAGCGAGTATTCACGTTTTAAGATGTTTTTATCGCAGAGCGCATCAATTGCCTCTTCGCCATCCGCTCTTGAGATGCGTGCTCTCTTTAGCGCGGAGTGGACTCTGCCGTCACCAGTTGCCGCGGCGCTTAGGAGTGCGTGGCTTGTCTTGTCGCTGCGGGTTATCTTTGTAATGTCGCCGTGGATATAGGTGTAGTTTTTTAAAACCTTGTTCTCTATAAGCTCTTCAAGTGATTTACTTAAGTCAACACTCCAACTCATACCGCCAAATACAGAAAAGTGCTCTATCGCCCTCTCTAAATCATGCACCTTGTTTTGATAGCAAAAGGAACGAAACTGCTCTAGAAGCGAAGGGTATTTTGCCATGAAGAAGCCTTTGGTCTGTTTTTTGAAATTATACTAGAATATTGAGGTTAAATGTAGAAGATGGAGCTTTTTGCCCCATCTATATTGTTTTTAAAAAATCACCCAGTGGTGAGTCTTGTCGTGCAAAGTCAATCTGAGAGACTACTCCGCCTGTACCGTCCTCGTTTAGAAAAAGCCCGGTTGCTCTTATGCGCCCGAGAGTCTCGTTTTTCTCGCCTTTAATATCGATTCTGCCGTTTGTATTGCCAAGATAAATTGCGCCGATACCGACTTCCCCAAGAGCAATAAGACGGTCTTCGTCTCTGTTTTTTTGCCAGATGCGAAGAGAATCAAAAATCGGGTCACACTCATCTATCCAGCCGTTATTGTCACTGTCGTAGCGTCTTAGATCTGCAAATCCGTCACCGTTTAGCGTGCCAAAAAGCTCCAAGCCGTCATCGATCTTGTTATTGGAGTTTTTATCGAGCGCTAAAAAACCGCTCCCGCTTTTGAGCATAGAGATCTGGTCGCACTCGCCGTTCGCATCTATGTCAAAGGAGAAGTTCGTGCTATCGAGATCAGGCAGTTCGCCGTCAAAGTTAAGTACCAGCGGATCATAAAACTGCTGACGTATGATCTCATGGTTTGATACAAAAGAGTGTGACATCGAGATGTCGATATTTATCTCTATTCTTCTGTTTGAGGTGTAGATAAAGCCCTCCATGCCTACATCAAGCCTTTGAGACTCTCTATACTCTTTATGCACTGAGACCTCGCGTTTTGTAAATTCGCCTGCATCTACAGCTTTAAATTTATACTCTTTTGAACTGAGTCTGAAGATGAGCTGTTGGATTAACTCAAACTCAAGGCGTTTGCAAAATGCGACCTGTGAATTCAGTGCTTCAACCTCTTTGAGCCGTTTTAAGTTTTCGTTTTGGAGTTCGCTTGTAAAAGTTGTAACCGTGCTTGAGCTGCTTTTTGATGACTCAGAGTGTAAATCCAGTACAAAGTTTTCTATTTTCATAACTTCTCCTTTACGTGTGTACAAAAGTTAAGACAAAAAAAGAGGAGCAAAACCTATACCAAACTTTTTGTTTTTATTCGATAAATGATATACTTTAGCATGATCAACACATCTCTAAACAAACAGCTCGGTATCATTCTTCCAAACACTAACAGGGCGTTAGCGGCTGTTTTAAAAGATGCAACGACTAAAGAGATAGAGTCGGTTTTAAAAGGCAAGGATTTAAAGTCTGTTATAAATTCGCTCCTCAAAGATACTGCACTAAATGCTGACTCCAATAAGACTCTTTTAAATCTTGCCAAGAACAATCCTACGCTAAAAGATCTTGGAAATATAACAAGTACTGTAAAAGAACTTCTAAGCGTGCTGAAGAGCGAAAAAAATCCTCTGCCGATTGAGGGCGTTCTCAAGAGGTTTTTAGTTGATATCAAAGAGGTAAAAGAGCCGATTTTAAAGCAAAAGCTTGAAAATTCCGGAATTTTTTTAGAATCCAGACTAAAAAGCGTGCAAAATCCTCAAGTAGAGCTCAAAGGTCTGCTGACATCTCTTGAAAAAAGCGTAGTAAAAAGCGATATGCCAAATGCAAAGCCGCTTGTTCAAAATATAAAAGAGCTTCTTGGCACCCCGACTCTGAAAGACGCTTCAAACAGCGCTCTCTTGCAGACTCCAAAAGACAATAAAGAGGCTTTGGCACAGCTGGCAAAAGGGATTCAAAATATCGTCTCAAAATTCTCAGAGCAGCTAAAGGGAGCAGATATCATAACGACAAAAGGTTTTGAGCGGCAGCTTGCAAAAGTGGAGCATTTAGTATCTCAAAAGATGCTGAGTGCAGAAAATTTCAAACCAGCAGTGTTGGCAGATGCTCTGCAGCAGCTAAGTGTTCAGATGACGCAGAGCCAGCAGCTTATGCAAAGCCAAAAGCCAGAGGTCAAGGGTCTTTTTGATGCGCTTGTAAAGATTGTAGAGTCGCTAAAAGCGGTAACGGTTGAGAATCCTACGCCAAAAGCAGCGCTGGATGTTCTTTTAGACAAAAAGATCCCTCAAGACATACGTACCGTGGTAGATGTTCTAAAAAGCCGGATTGAAAAGGCAGACCCTCTTTTTTCAAAAGATACTGCTTCGATAGTTTCAAAACTGACTCAATTTACGACTGCCCAAACATTGGCGGCAGAAAACAACATTAAAGAGATTCTGTCGCAAGACTTAAAATCTGTTTTGCTAAAAGCCGGCGAAGAGATAGCAAAATCAGCGCACCCCAATCAGACGGAAATATTAAAACACGTTGATAAACTGCTGCTTCAAATAGACTACTTCCAGCTGCTCTCTCATCTCTCAAACTCCTCTTCGCTCTATCTTCCGTTCTCATGGGAGAGCTTGGAAGAGGGGAATATCAATATCAAAAAAGATAAAAACTCTGTATTTTATTGCGATATCGATCTGAAGCTCAAAGAGTATGGAGAGCTGAAGCTAAAACTTGCTCTTTATGAAGAGAATCAGATCAATATCCATATATATTCACAGAACAGGGAGTTTAAAGAGATAGTAAGAGAAAATATAGCTTCTCTGCGCTCCGCATTGATCACATCACAGATTACGCCTAGAGAGATACGTGTTTTGGATGTACCAAAAAACAAGGCATCGTCCCCTTATGAAAAGAGTGACTCAAAGATCGACATGGGTTTTGAGGTAAAAATATGAAAAAAGCCGCCGCTCTGAGATATGACACCACAAAAGAGAAAGCACCGCGAGTAGTTGCCAAGGGGCAGGGAAAGAGTGCCGAAAATATAATAAAAATAGCCGAACTTCACAATCTTCCCATAAAAAAGGATGAGGATCTCATTGAACTGCTTTCAAAAGTGGAGCTAGACAAAGAGGTTCCCGAAGCTCTTTACAGAGCTGTCGCAGAGGTGTTTAGTTTTATTTATAAAGTGAGTAAAAAGGGTTAGAGTGATTGGTACTCAGATATTTTTGTTATATCTATCCCTTTTGCTTTTAGTTTATTTCCTATCTCAACTACTATACGGTTATATTTTTCGGTCTCTAAAAAACCTTCGTAAGCATCCATCTTCTTCTCATAAACTTTTGCCGCTATATTGCTTATCTCGTTAAGCGCCTTTTTAAGTTCTTCATCCAAAAACTCAACCGTATCGCCTAATATCTCCTCTTCTTTCACATCTTCTCCTTTTTTATTTTTAAATCGAATTATACAACACCACTTTTAATCTTCAAGCTTGTTAGATATATGTTGGGGCAGATTTTTGCTGTTTGCCGCCCCGAGTTTTTGAAGCTTTTGAAACTGGCTTGTTATGCTTCCGCTTCCGGAGTGCAGTTTTGAGAAGGTTTCGTCGTATGTTTTTTGAACGGTCGTTATCTGATTCCCGAGCTTCTCGACACTTTCAATAAATCCCGCAAACTTATCAAAAAGAAGCCCTGCTCGTTTTGCTATCTCTTGGGCATTTCTCTGCTGTCTCTCATACTTCCAGCTATTTTCTACCGCACGCAGGGAGACCATAAGTGTAGTCGGACCTACCAAAATGACATTTCTTTTAAATGCATGGTCAAAGAGTGAGCCGTCATACTCCATCGCCATAAGAAGTGCACTCTCAATAGGTATGAACATAAAGATAAAATCGAGCGTTTTTATGCCTTTTAGATTTGTATAATCTTTTTCACTCAGCTCTTTTATATGTTTTTTCATAGAAGATAGATGCTCTATGGCAAAGAGCTCTTTTTGTTCGTCACTCTCAGCTGATGAATAACGCTCGTAGGCGGTTAGAGAAGTTTTGGCGTCTATGATGATGTCTCTGCTATCCGGTAAGTGGACCACGACATCGGGGCGGTATCGGACGGCGTCACTCTCATGCTCAAGGCTTACCTCTCTCTCATACTCATGTCCTAGCCTCAGTCCCGAGTTTTCAAGCACGCTCTCAAGTACCATCTCACCCCAAACCCCCTGCTTTTTACTCTCGCCTTTTAGCGCTTTTGTAAGGTTTTTGGCATCTTTGCTCATCTGATGATTTATCTCTTTGATGCTTTTTATCTCGGCTTGAAGCATTGAACGGTCTTTCGCCTCTTTTATATAGACATCGTCTATCTGCTTTTTAAACTCTCTGAACTGCTCCTTCATAGGCTCTATCATCTTTGAGATATTCTCTTGGTTTTGCAGAGAGAACTTTTGTGAATTACTTTCGAGAATTTTTTGTGCGAGCTCTTGAAACTCAAGCCTCATCTGTTCTTTGCTTTGTTCAAGCAGCTCGAATTTTTCTCTATTTTTTTCGTTTATTCCCTCGATGCGCTCTTGTAAAACAGCGTTTTGGCTCTGAAGTGCCGCCGATCTTCCGCTCTCTTCTAAGAGTTTGTTCTTCAGGCTGCCGACAATTGCAATCCAGACGCCAATTGCGCCAAAGAGCACGCCTACTGCTACGTAAAGGGCTTCAAACATTGTACATATTCTCCAAATTATTAGGGTATTGTAGCAAAAAGATAATATAATCTACTTTTCTAACAGTGAGGATTTTGTATGCAAAACTTATACTTCGCACGCCAGCCTATTCTTAACAGAGAGGCAAAGGTTGATTTTTATGAAGTGCTCTATAACCAGAAAAAATCGCAAGATGTAGAGAACCGTTTTATATTTGAGAGTTCACTCTTTGAAGCTTTGGAAAAAATCGGCAGACAGTCGGTTTTAGGAAAGCGAAGAGCATTTATAAAAGTAGATGAAAAGCTGCTGCTTGGCGATAAGATATATATGCTTTCACATGAGTTTTTTATTTTTTCGTTAAGCGCAGATATAGAGTTAAGAGAAGATGTCATAAAAAGAGTCTGTGATCTAAACGAAAGAGGCTATATTTTGGCGATAGATGATTTTGCTCCAAATGGCGCTTCTATGAGTAAATATTCAAAAGTCATAGATGAGGTCTCTTTTGTCAAAATAGATTTTAATAGAACTGTTTTGGTTAATGAAGATAGCAAAGAGATAGTCGCCAGAGTAAAAGAGAGAGGCGTGAGCGTTGTAGCTACAAACGTATCCGACAAGCTTAGATATGAGTTTGCCAAGACTCTTGGATGCCTTTTTTTTCAAGGCTACTACTTCTCAAAAGCAAAGATGTTTGAAGAGGATCAGTGCAAGCCGCCGAGACTCAATATTTTAAAACTTTACTCTCTTCTTTCAAACGATGCCGATTTTGAAGTTATTGCGGGTGAATTCAAAAAAAACAGCTCGATAAGCGTTTTACTTCTAAAATATATAAACTCGGGAGCATTTCATTTTAAAAACAGGATATCCTCGATCCATCATATATTGACGCTTGTGGGTAGAGAACCGCTCTCGAAGTGGCTGATGCTCATAATATACTCAATGGCGAATATTCCAAATCCAAAAACATCTCCTCTTATGCTGATGGTAAAGAACCGCACAGTCTTAATGGAGAGAATTTTAAAAGAGACGGTGCCCGATGCGGGCAAAAGTATGTTGGATCAGGCATATTTTGTCGGTGTGCTCTCCTTGATAGATGTTCTTTTTGAAGAGGATCTTGAGAAGATTCTGGATGAGATGAACGTATATGAGGTAGTACAAAGCGCACTACTACAAGATAGCGGTATATTGGGTGAAATATATGCACTAGTTAGAGATATAGAGGAGTTTAACCCAAAAGCAATGATTGAGTTTGAAGAGAGACACCATCTAGATGGCGGAGCAATAGGAAAGATAGTTATAGAGTGTATGAAAGAGGTTGCGGTTTTTGAAGTCGCACTCTCTTCGATAGAAGGATAAAAAGATGGATCCAATTAAAAGAGCGGATATTAGAAGCGGTATGAGCGTAGCAATTGTTCTTAAAGAGGATCAGGCGACAGGTAGGCTTACAGACGGCATAGTTCGCGATATTTTGACAAAATCGCCTTCACATCCCCACGGGATCAAAGTTCGTCTGATGAGCCGCGAAGTCGGCAGAGTAAAGAAGATATATTAATGAATAAAAGAGATTTCTCAAATCTTCCTCTTAGTAAGGAGATGCTCCTTAACTTAAGCGAGATGGGTTATAAAGAGATGACGCAGATTCAAGAGCAGAGCCTGCCCTATATACTTGAGGGCAGGGATGTAATCGCCCAGGCAAAGACTGGAAGCGGCAAAACTGCAGCTTTTGGTATCGGGCTGCTGCATAAGCTTCAGGTAAAAAAGTTCAGGGTTCAGTCTTTGGTTCTTTGTCCAACAAGAGAGCTTGCGGATCAGGTTGCACGCGAGCTTAGAATGATCGCAAGGTTTGCTCACAACGTAAAGGTGTTAACACTTTGCGGCGGAGCGGCTTTTGGACCGCAGCTCGGCTCGCTTCGTCACGGTGCGCATATAATCGTAGGGACTCCGGGGCGTATTTTAAAGCATCTTAAAAAAGCCACACTCTCCCTTGAAGATGTAGATATGCTTGTTCTGGATGAAGCCGACAGAATGTTGGATATGGGCTTTAGCGAAGAGATAAACGAGGTTTTAGAGTTTGTTCCAAAGTCGAGACAGACACTGCTCTTCTCCGCAACATATACCGATGAGATTATGGATATAAGCGCGTCCATACAAAATGATGCCGCAAATATAAAGACTACCTCTACAGAAGTTGCCAATAAGATAACTGAGCGTTTTTATGAGGCGCAGGATTCGCAGAAGATCTCCACACTTATAAATATACTCGGTAATTTCAAGCCGGATAACGTTATTGTTTTTGCTAACACAAAAGCTGAAGTCCAAGATATAGCCCGGATTCTGCAAGAAAACAGGATCGATGCGCTTGCAATTCACGGGGATCTGGAACAGTATGAGAGAAACGACGTGTTAGTGCAGTTTGCTAACAAAAGCTGTAGGGTGTTAGTTGCAACGGATGTTGCGGCACGCGGACTTGACATCAAAGAGCTTGACATGGTTGTGAACTATGACCTCCCTCATAGCCAAGAGATATATACGCACCGTATAGGCAGAACGGCCCGTGCTGGGGAAGAGGGGCTGGCATTTACGCTCTATACCCCTTATGAAGCTCCCAAAGCAGACGAATACAAAAATGAGAGCCGTCTCTTTGAGGATGCAGCCGCCTTAAAAGTTGTAAACGGTTTTGAGATGAGGCCGCAGAACATAACGCTCGTAATCGAAGGCGGTAAAAAAGATAAAGTGCGTGCCGGCGATATTCTAGGTGCGCTCACAGGCGAAGCAGGGCTAAACGGCAATTCTATAGGAAAGATAGATATCTATGAGAGACAGAGCTATGTTGCCATAGAGGCAGACAAAATAGATGAAGCGCATGATAAACTTGGCAGCGGAAAAATAAAAGGGAAAAAGTTTTCGGTTTGGATTCTTTAAAATATATAAATCATTACTCGGAATTAACAAAGAAGCAGGTGCTTGAGCTTATATCGCAGGAGAAGCTGGGACATTACCTTAAAAAAAAGTACCCGGATCCTCATAATGTAAAAACAGACAAGGCACTCTTTGGTTATGTAAATGAGCTTAAGAACAAACATATAAAAAATGCACCTCCTCTTAGCAAGGTTCTTTACGACGGTAAGATAAACGTTATTCATAACGCTCTTGGCACGCATCACTTTGTATCAAGAGTCCAAGGCTCAAAATTAAAGAGCAAAAACGAGATAAGAATAGCCTCTATGTTTAAGAGCGTTCCCGTAGAGTTTTTGGAGATGATAGTCGTGCATGAACTCTCACACTTCAAGGCAAAAGAGCATAACAGGGCGTTTTACTCTTTGTGTGAGTATATGCAGCCATCTTACCATCAGGTAGAGTTTGACTTGAGGCTCTATTTGACCCATATTGAACTTGTTGGCAAAATAGATGAGTGGAATTAAAATAGCAAAGGGATAGCTGATGAGAGAAGAGGTTGGTTTAGAGATAATTCAGAGTATTGTAGATTCGCAAAAAGATTTGATTGTTCTTTTTTGCAATGAAGAACCAATACTCGCAAATAAGGCATTTGAAGGTTTTTTTTCTGTCTCCTCCTTGGATGAGTATAAAGAAGAGTTTGGTGTTTTTACAAACAGTTTTGTTCCTCATCCATCCTATTTTCACGCGGAAAAAACAGACAAAGGCGAAAAGTGGTTTGAAGCTATCTCAAAACTGCCTGAGCTGGATAGAGTGGTAAGTATGATGACGCCTAATTATGAGCCGCACGCTTTCTCGGTACAAGTACAAAAGATAGAGGAGTATGTGCTTACGGTGTTTACCGACATTACACAGCCTTTAATCAAGCGCATAATGATAGAGAACAACGCAAGTATCGACAAAGAGAGCGGTGCATATGCCAAAAACTACTTTTTGCATATGCTAAAAGGGTATCAGGATGCTGTTGCTTTCAATCAAAAAATAGTCAGCGCAATTTTAATAAAGACTCAAAATTCAGATGAAAATGCTCTATCGGAGCTGGTGGATTTCTTTAAAAACAAGATACGTCAAGAAGATATGCTGATTCGCTGGGGAGATGATACATTCTTGCTTATGTCGCTTGTCGAGAATTTGTCAAATGCTCAAAAGATGGTTGAGAAGCTACATAGAGATGATTGCACTTTTTCGCTGGTAGTTCAAAAAGACAACGAGAGTGTAAAAGAGCTTATAAAAAGAGTTGAAGGATAATTCAAGCTCCTTTTTAAAATAAGCAGTATCTGTTTCTCCCGCTCTGTTTTGCCTCATACATAGCTGTATCCGCATTTTTAAAGAGCGTCAGCTGATCAAGACCGTCTTTTGGATAGATAGCGATACCGATAGAGCCTGTCACAAGCATATTGTTTCCTTTGAACTTACACGGTGTATCTATTATCTCAAGAAGTTTTCTTGCTATGTGTGAAGCACCGGCAGCATCTGTATTGGGCAGTAGAAAAATAAATTCGTCTCCGCCTAGACGCGAGATAGTATCGACTTCACGTAAAATAGAGGTAAAACGGTTAGATAGTTCGATTAAGAGGGCATCACCGGCATCATGTCCGAGAGTATCGTTAATCTCTTTGAAATGATCAAGGTCCAAAAACAGAACACTTAATTTTTCTTTGTTACGTTTTGCCATGCTTATCGCATACTCTAGGCGCTCCTCCAGTTGGACTCTGTTTGGAAGTCCTGTAAGAGAGTCAAAGTTTGCAAGAAAATTAATGCGCTCTTCTGAGCGTTTTCTATCTGTTATATCCTCTTTTATGGCCATATAGTGAGATATGGTTCCATCGGCTTTAAAAATCGGAGACGCCTTTACGCCCTCGATATACTCTTTGCCGCTCTTGCTTTTATTTATAAACTCTCCGTGCCATGTTTTTCCAAGTTGTAACTTGCTCCACATATCGTCGTAGACTGCGGCCGCCGTCTTGCCTGATTGTAAAAAGCGTGGATTTCTTCCGATAACCTCATATTTTGCATAGCCTGTAGTTTCTGTAAAAGCTTCATTTACATACTCTATTTCTCCGTCAAGATTTGTTATCACAATTGTGCTTGGACTTTGTTCAACTGCCTGAGATAGCTTTAATAGTTCTTGTGCCTGTGTGTTAAGCAGCTGCTTGCTTTTAAAGAGCATTAAAATTATATATAGTAAGAAAAACTGTACTGTCAAGCCTGCTGCCGTCATTAAGACAGGGTATAGCGTATCTGCCGACTTATCAAACTTTTCGGTACTTGAGAAGTTTATATGCCAAGATACGTTATTTAGCTTAAGTGTCCTTTGGGTGTGAAACATCGATCTGTATGACGAGTCTTCAAGCGATCTGTATAGCAGATGCTCCTCTGAGATGTTGCCGTTGTCGTATATCTCAAAATTCAGAACAGATTTTTCTAAAACGATCTTGCTCATCAGGTCGTTCATGCGAAACGGGCTGTAGACAAATCCAACTAAAGCTTTGCGTCTGTTTTCTACGGTATCTGTTTTTACGCCTTTTTCATATAGCGGCAGATACATTAAAATACCCGGCTGTATATCTTCATCTATCTCTTGTAAAAGAGTGACTCTTCCAGAAATAGAAGCCTCTCCGCTATCCGCTGCTTTTTGCATAGCGGCTCTGCGGGTCGGTTCGGAAAACATATCGTAGCCTATTGCCGCCATATTTCTATCATCCATAGGCTCAAGGTATAAGATAGAGCTGTAGATATCGCGCTCTCCTGATGGTTTTAGCGAGAATGAGATAAAACCTTCATCTCTCATCTCCTGTTCGATTTTTGCTATTTCAGCAGCTTTAAGCATCTTTGAAAATCCGATTCCCTGCATGCCCGGATAGTTCTTTTTAATGTCAATTGTTTTTATAAAGTCATACCACTGTTGGCGGCTTACATGCTTGCTTCCGTAAAAGAACCCGATCCCGCTTTGGAGAATGTTTTCATATTTTTGCATACGATGTTGAATCATATCTATATTCTCGTTCACAGAGTCTTCAAATTTCTGTGCGGCAAGAGAATTATGATAGTTTTTCGCAGCAGACCAGATAAGTGCGGCTAAAAGTATAGAAAATATAATTACAAGAAAAACAGTTGCTTTGTTATAAAAAAAAGCTTTTTTTGAAAACAGTGTAGTTGAGTTGTAGCACTTTGACGTCAAGTCCTCATCCTTAAATAAATTATCTTTTTTAACTCAATCAAGCAGAGCTATCTTTGCATCATACCCATCGGTAATCATATCTAGTTCATTCTGAGCGCTCTCTAAAAGTTCAAAAAGCTCTTCAACTTCGCTCTGTTGTGATGATATAAGCTTTGATAGTTCCATGATCTTTATGGTATCGCCCTCATTTGAGGCATCTGTTAGTTTATGGTTGTTAAGTGATATAAGCTCTTCTGCATTAATAATAGAGTCTTCGAGTTTTTGAACCTTTTTTTTCAGAGGCGAAATCTTCGTATTTCTCTCTCTTACAAGCTCCGCTCTTATCTTTTTATTCTCTTTGTTGTTGGTTTTCGGCTTCTGTTTAGGCTTATCCTCGATCTCCTCATCTTCCCATCCCATCTTTTCTAAAAAGATGTCATATCCGCCGTCAAAATACTCTGCACCATTTTTGGTAAATATTATAAGCCTATCGCAAGTACGGCGCAGCAGCTCTTCTGAGTGCGTTACGATGATCGTCGAGCCTTTGAAGTTTTGTATAGCAATAGTGAGAGCCTCTATGGAGTCCATATCCAGGTGGTTTGTAGGCTCATCAAGAAACAAAAGATTGACATCGCGGGCCAAAATCTGCCCCAGCATTACACGGCTCTTTTCGCCTCCTGAGAGAAGCGACACTTTTTTATCCGCACTGTCTCCGCTAAACATCATAGCCCCTGCAATGCCGCGGACGGCTTGAGCCGCGAGTTTTGTGTTTGCAGAGTGGATCTCATCCAATACTGTGTTGTTTGGATCAAGCCTTGCAATGTTAGTTTGTCCAAAGTGTGCGAAAGAGGTGCTCGGATGCATATGTACCTCTCCGCTGAGCGGCTTTAGCTCACCTGCAATCGTATTTAGAAGTGTTGATTTGCCTTTGCCGTTTTTTCCTATGATGCCAAGGCACTCCCCTTTTTCAAGTACAAAAGAGATGTTTTTAAATAATATGTTTTCAGGCGTGTAGCCAAAACTGAGATTTTTAACATCCAGAAGAACTTTTGCGGGTGTATCTCTGTAGCTAAAATCGAATTTCAGCGTGGAGTCATACCCCAGATCGTCAAGCATCTCCATCTTTTCAAGCTGCTTTACTTTAGACTGTGCAAGAGCGGCGGTTGAGGCACGCGCTTTGTTTTTGGCAATGAAATCCTCAAGCTCCTTTACTTTTTTATCCTGCGAGATCTTCTGTTTTTCATAAAGTTCCTCATCTGCTTTAAGCTGTTGGTAGAACTTGTGCGTATCGCCCTGTACGATATTTAGCTTTTTTCGTATGATACCCATCGTATGAGTCGTGACGCTGTCCATAAAGTCGCGATCGTGGGTGATTAGGATAACTTCTCCCTCAAACGCTTTTAGAAAGTTTTTCAGCCATCTAAGAGATACGATATCAAGATAGTTTGTCGGCTCATCCAAAAGAAGCAGGTTCGGTTCGGTCACTAAGAGTTTGGCAAGGTTGATGCGGATCTGATAACCTCCAGAGAACGAGAGAGGGTCTTTTTCTAGATCCTCCTGCGTAAAACCCAGGCCAAACAGAATCTTTTCGACTCTGTATAGGTCATACTTCATATCCTCTTCAAGTGCAAGTGCCGCCTCTTCCCTGAGCGTGTTTTGGCTAAACTCAAGGTACTGCTTGAGTGCGCCTATCTTGTACCCTTTTGGTATTATGACATCACCGCTATCAGGAGTTTCTTCGCCCAAGATAATCTTAAAAAGAGTAGATTTTCCACTTCCGTTGCGACCCACAAGCCCTACTTTATTGCCAGAGTTCAGTCTGAAGTTCAGGTTGCTAAATAGCTCCTGTTTTGCAAAGTTTTTGGAGATGTTTAGAAGCTGTATCATAGATTGCTTATGGTCTCAAGCATCCATGGCCACTCGCCGTATCCGCTATCGCTGTTTATATGCCCTGCATTTTGCAGAACCAGCATCTCTACTCCAAGCGCTTTTTGAAGCTCATCGGCTTCGTGCATTGTCATATAGGGATCATTAGTAGATGTGATTAGAATAGGATTCTTAGCATAGAGATCTGTCGGTATCTTGCACGGGAAAAAACTTTCCAGCTCTTTGATGTCGCACTCTATACTCGGAGGAACGACAAGAAAAAGGTGTTCCACCTCTCTTATTTTGCCCTCGTTGCAGATGTGAAACCAGAGTATATTCGCAACAGAGTGGCATATCACTATGTTTGGTTTAAATTCATCAAGCTCATTTTTGAGTTCGGCCATCCACTCATCTTTGTCCGGCAGGTCGATATTGCTGAATTTTAAAAAACTGACACACCCGTAATCTTTTGCTATCTCTCCTGCGAGCCAACTCTGCCAGTGCGGGAAATTACTTCCGCCCCAGCCGTGAAGGACTAGAACCCTTTTCATTTTTTATGAGTGCTCGGCAATAGCGTTTGCTATGCGCAGCATGGTTTCGTCTCTGCCGATTATCGCCATAACACTGTCAAGCCCA
>JBFEYZ010000018.1:0-17787 GCA_041561855.1 Sulfurimonas sp.
ACAAGATTTTAATTAAAACGAGAATGAATGCCGCATCTACATATACAAGAGTTTAAGGAGATAGAGTTTCCATCACATAACGATGGAGTCTCATTTAATTTTATAGCAGATAATGCAAATCACAAAGAGGAGAAACTTATCTCCGTAACCGTAGAAGATGATGAGTTCTTTTTGCTCTTAAAAGAGGAGGAGGGAAGAGTTCTTTTAAAAGTTGATAAGCTTACAAAGCCCGCTTCAATATATAATGTGCACAAGGCGCTTTTGACGTATGCCAAAACGGCAGAATTAGAAGTACTCTCTTCAAATGTTCCTCAAAACCAAAAAAATATCCATCTTCAAGAGGTAACGGCTCTTAAGGATATAAACTATTTTGCCAATAATTTTCCAAAAGACAAAGAGATAAGAATTGAAGTCGGATTCGGCTCGGGACGTCATCTTCTGCATCAAGCTATTAGTAATCCTGATGTGCTATTTATAGGTATCGAGATCCATCATCCGTCAATCGAGCAGGTTCTAAAGCAGATAGCTATAAAAAAACTACAAAACATCCTTCTTCTTAGTTATGACGCAAGGCTGTTTATGGAGCTTGTTCCTTCAAATATTGTAGGAAAGATATATGTGCACTTTCCTGTGCCGTGGGATAAAAAACCTCACAGAAGAGTAATATCCACTACTTTTATAGAGGAGGCCAGACGTATACTTAAAGTCGGCGGTACTTTAGAGCTTCGTACCGACAGTGAAAACTATTATGCCTACTCATATGAGACGTTTATGTCTTTTAACAGAACCACTCTTCATATAAATAAAAACAGAGATATTGCAGTAACTAGCAAGTATGAAGACAGATGGAGAAAGATGGAGAAAAACATCTACGACGTGACTATGATCAATGATGAAGAGTCTCCGGAACTAGAACTAAGTGGAAATTTTGACCTTCTTGATGTAAATCTCACAAGCGAAGAGATTTTAAAGCTTCATAAAAAAGTGCAGAAGTTCGATGGCGGATTTATACATTTTGAGAGAACATACGGCTTAAAAGATGGAGCAATGGTGCGTATATCAATGGGAAGTTTCGACAAACCGGAGCATCTTTACGTTATTATCAGGGGCAAAGAAGCAAGTTATTATCCTGCGCTGCCTTTAAAATCAAAAAGCAATCTGATCGCACATCAATTTTTAAACAAGGTGCTTCATGGATAAAGTTATAGTAGCCAAAGATCTGTCACTGGCATACTCTAGCAGTGAGACTATTATTAATAAGGCTAATTTCTCAATAAATTCAGGAAATTTTGTGTTTATAACCGGGGCCAGCGGAAGCGGCAAGTCAACGCTTCTAAAGTCGCTTTACGGAGCGCTAAAGCCAAAAAACGGCTCTCTTGTTGTAGGCGGAGTGGAGATTAGAGGAGTGTCGCGCTCAAGACTCAATTTTTTAAGACGCCATATAGGGATAGTATTTCAAGACTATAAGCTCGTAAAAGAGTGGACCATAGATAAAAACATTATGCTTCCGCTCCTTATTAACGGTTACGTAAAGAGCGTTGCCAATAATCAGGTGGACAAACTTCTAAAGCATGTAAGACTGAATCATCAGTCCGGTAAATTTCCGATGGAGCTAAGCGGTGGAGAGCAGCAAAGAGTAGCAATGGCAAGAGCTCTTGCACACAATCCTGTTTTGATCTTGGCAGATGAGCCTACTGGTAACCTTGATGAGTACTCTTCGCAGCTTATCTGGAATCTATTGGAGGGTGCAAACACCCAGTTGAATACTACCGTTATAGTTGTAACGCACAACATTCCAAAAACGCTTAATGTCGACTATAAACATTTTCATATAGAGTATGGGAGTATTCATGAAGTCTGTTAAAAATCACTTCTCACTCGTAATAGCGCTGCTAAGCATACTTTTTTCGATGCAGGCTTACATAATAGCAGAGCGCTCCATAGAGGCTTACAAAGTAAACCTTGCAAAGAACTATTCTGTTATAGCTGTCAGCAAGAAAGAGCTTCAAAACAGCGAGATATTGGCAATAAACAGCATAATAGCAGATGCCAAAGAGCTTTCGCCCGACTCTGTTATAGATAGATTAAGCAGCGATATGAAAAGCGCAAATGTCGAGCTTTTAAAATTGACCCTGCCTAAATTTTACAAACTCAGTTTAACTCATTATCCGACACCAAACGAAGTTAAAGACCTAAGAGCTGATCTGCTTAAAAACAGTTCAATAAAAAAAGTTGAAGATTTTTCACACACGCATGATACGACATACAAACTTCTCACGCTTTTTAAGAACGTAGTTGCACTCTTTGCCGTTGTGGTGCTTGTGGTTACTGTTTTACTGATAATAAAAGAGCTTAGAATCTGGCAGTATAAACATAATGAAAGAATGAGTATCATGGGGCTTTTCGGTGCTGCTTTATGGCTTCGTTCGGCAGTGTTGTTCAGACTTGCCATCGTTGATGCGCTTATTGCTAGTTTTCTGGCTTTTGGAGTCTTTATGTATCTCTCATCCTCACCACTGGTCTTAGAGCAGCTTAACAACATCGGAATCAGCATAGTAATATTTGACCGGACAGATGATTTTATGCTTATTTTGGGGGTAGCTATGTCTATATCGATTTTGCTTGCTTCCCTGATCGTTTTGGGGCATAAAGAAGAGGCATGATCCGTTTATTTTTACTCTTTTCATTAATATGTTTGTATCTTGATGCAAAAACAAGCGTTGATGCTAAAATAGCAAAAACAAGTTCTGAAATAAGCTCTTATGCAAAAACGCAAGAAGAGATAAACAAAAAGATGAACGAAACCGCTCAGGCGATAATAAAGCAGAGAAAAGAGATAACTCAGCAGCAAGAGCGTCTAAAGCAGTTAAAAGACGAGCTTTTGGAAAAAGAGGGCAGCTATGATGAGAACTCCAAAGAGCTAGAAGAGTTAAAAAGCTCTCAAGATAAGCTGCAAACTGAGACACAGGAGCTTGAAGAAGAGCTTGTTTTCACAATAGCACAAAGCGTTTCCCTCTCTATTATACTTGAAGAAGAGTACAGTGCAAGCGCAGAGTCTATGATGGAATATGAAGTCTTGGAACTGATGTTAAAAGCTGCTAAAGAGAGGATAAAAGAGCTTAACGAGAAATTTTACGATAACTCAAAAAATATAGAGCTTTTAAACTCCAAGGTCAGCTCTCTTGAGGCTGCCATAAAGAATATTGACGACAAAAGAAAAGAGCTGCTTCAAACTCAAAGAGAGAATGAAGCTTCACTTAAAAAACTTGAGGTTGCAAAAGCATCTTATAAAAAGAAGCTAAAAGAGGTTTTTAATAAGCAGGATATGTTAAAGAAAACTCTCTCACAGTTAAATATTATAAAGATTGACGAGATAAAAAAGGCTGAGGAAGAGGCTGCCAGAGCTCAGGCTTTTGACGCAAAAGATATTGTAAGTGAGAATAATCTGCCAAAGGTTAAAAACCACGGAAGCAGTTATCAGGCGGCCAAGACAAAAAATTATACCGGCAAAAAAACTATTCCGCCGTTTGAACCATATAAGATAACAAAAGAGTATGGAACATATACCGATCCAATCTACGGTATAAAGGTCTTTAACGAGTCAATATCGTTGCAGCCGAGCGAGAAAAATGCAAAAGTAAAAACGGTCTTTAACGGCAAGGTTATATTTGCGGATAAAACTCCTGTCCTTGACAATATTGTAATCGTCGAGCATGATGACGGGCTTCATACGATATATGCAAATCTGTCTCAGATAGCTCCGGATATTCAAAAAGGGAAAAAAGTTAAAAAGGGCTACACTATCGGGCGTGTAAACGATGAGTTGATTTTTGAAGTAACGCAAAAATCATTTCATATAAATCCAATAAGGCTCTTTCAATAAATAGCCATAAAACATTTAAACAGATTTAAAAATACTTTTTGTTACTATTTTAAATAGAAGATATTAGTTTACTATTGTGAATTTTTATTTTAATCTTAGGTGTGAAATGAGCCGATAATGGATAATAAAAGAGACCTTGACAACCACAGAAACAACCAGATGTACTATAATCAGATGCTTAGAGAAAAAGCTTATAAACAGAGTCGAGAGAAGAGCAGGGAGGTCGAGACAAAACCCTCTTTTGCCTCTCAGAAAGTTGATTTTAGCGATCATGTTTTTGTGATAGAGGGGTATGAGGGAATATTCTACACTATCTACTTTTTAACTGTTCCGTATATCAGCGGAGCGATATTTTTATTCTTTTTTGTAGCAGGCGGAAGTTACGATAACTTTATGCTTTTGGAGATGAACGCTTTTCTGATCGTTTGGCTTATAGGCTACGAGATAGTGGCGACTTTGATCTTAATCGCCATATTTATCTCATTTTTAAAGTATGACAGAACTCCTAAGAAAAAGAACAAGCGCCACAATCGCCACTAATTTTAGGTATAATTGCAAAAAAAATTTTAGGTATGTAAAATTATGAACTTTATTCAAACTCGCGGATGCGATGAAAACAGTCCCAAAAGTGTTACCTTCTCAGAGGCAATTTTAAGCCCTATAGCTTCATTCGGCGGCCTTTATGTGCCCGAGACTCTTCCTAAGCTCGGAGAGAGTTTTTTAACAAAACATCTAGACTCTTCATACAAAGAGCTTGCATTTGATATGTTGGAGCATTTTGAGATAGATATTGAGAGAGGCGTTATAAAAGATGCGTTGGATCTCTATGACAAGTTTGACAATCCTGCAAATCCTGTACCGGTAGTGAAGGTAAAAGAAGACCTTTATATCAGCGAACTCTACCATGGACCGACCCGTGCATTTAAAGATATGGCACTTCAACCGTTTGGAATAGTTCTCTCTTCAATCGCGCAAAAAAGAGGTGAGCACTACCTTATTCTTGCAGCTACAAGCGGTGACACAGGTCCTGCGGCACTGGAGACTTTTAAAAACAGAGCTAACGTTCAAGTTGCGTGTCTGTATCCAAATGGCGGAACAAGCGATGTTCAGAGACTTCAAATGGTTACTGAAGATGCAAAGAATCTTAAGGTTATCGGGATAAACGGTGTTTTTGACGATGCACAAAATGCACTTAAGAGACTGCTTGCTTCAAGCGAGTTCAAAAAGGCGCTAAAAGAGAAGAATATACTTCTATCTGCCGCAAACTCTGTAAACTTCGGGCGTATAATTTTTCAGATCATATATCATATACACAGTTATTTAGAACTTGTACGTCAAAAAGCAATATTTATGGGCGAGAAAGTCTACCTAAACGTACCAAGCGGAAATTTTGGAAACGCTTTAGGTGCGTACTATGCATGGAAGATGGGACTTCCGGTGGAGAAGATCATTATCTCTTCAAACGAGAATAATGTTTTGACAAAGCTGATAAAAACAGGAAAATATGATTTAAGAGACTCTCACGTAGTAAATACTACATCTCCTGCAATGGATATACTAAAGTCATCTAACGTTGAGAGAATTTTGTATGATATGTTCGGATACAAGAGAACTAAAGAGTTGATGCAGAGTCTTGAAGAGAACAGTTTTTACGAGTTGACACCAAATGAGCTTGAATATCTTCAAAATAGTTTTGATGCAGATTTTTGTAACGGTGATGAAGGTAAAAGCTATATAAAAGATACTTTCTATAAAAACGGCTACCTGATGGACCCGCATACAGCAACATGTATGAAATCTTATGAGACTTGTTCAAAAGAGGGCATAAAAACGATCGCTTATTCAACGGCAGAGTGGACAAAGTTTTCTCCTGTAATTGCGAATGCCTTAACTGGAGAGATAGACGGTGAAGACCTTAAAGCCCTTGTCTCCATATCTAAAGAGGCAAACCTTAAAATACCGGATATGATAAAAGAGCTTTTTACAAAAGAGGTTGTTCAAAACAGTGTTATAGAAAAAGAGGATATAGAAAAAGAGATATTAAAATTTCTCTAGACTTTTAGTCTAGAGGTTTCGGCTCGCCGAAGTAGTACCCTTGACATAGCTCTATCTCAAGAGATGCTATCTTCTCATATATGGATTTGCTGCTGACAAACTCTGCTACTACCGAGAGATTTTTAATCTTAGCAAACATCACTATGGTCTTTACGATGTCGTATTTATCCTGATTGGTATCTATATCTTTTATGAGGGAGCCGTCTATTTTTACTGTATCGGCATTTAGCTTTAAAAGATATTCAAAGTTGCTGTAGCCTGTTCCAAAGTCATCAATCGCCAAAGAACAGCCGTACGATTTTACATTTTTTATAAACTCTTCTACCTCTTCAAACTTCTCTATCCCTTCGGATTCAACAAGCTCAAATGATATATTTTGGGGATATTTGCAGTTTTTTAGACTTTGAAATATTAACTCTTTTGTTGATTCGGACTCAATGTCTTCCAATGTTATATTTATACCGCATCTGATCCCTCTCTCATTTACGGCACGCATTGCTTTTTCTATTACGACTTTTGTTATTTGAGTGTATTGTTTTGATTTTTTAGCTTTATCCAGAAAGAAAAACGGCGAAATGATTTTTTCATCTTCGTCAATCATTCTCACAAGTGCCTCATATTTAAAGATCTCTTTTGTCTTTGTATCTACAATAGGCTGGAAAAATATAGTAAATCTATCTTCACTAAGGGCTTTTTTGATCTTATAGGTCCACTCTATGTTTGATTTGTACTCATTTTCAAAGGAGGTTTGCGGAGTGTAGATATTATATGACAATCCTTTGTGTTTTGCATATCTGCTGGCCAAGCTCACTGTAGATAGCAGATTATGAGGCTTCTCAAACGATAGGGCAAGTGTTGTGTCAATATTGAATGTTTTATTATCTATTATCAACTCTTGTCTGTTAAGAGTTGCACTCAGTTTTAACATATTGTCAGTAAAGTCCTCTTTTGTAAAGCTGGTGTTTAAAATAATAAACTCGTCTTTTTGCAGATGGAAGATTCTGTATTTGGCATTAAGATTCTTTTGAATCTCTTTTGCAAAGTTTTTTATAACTTTGTCGCCGATTCTCTCACCGTAAAAATCGTTTATCTCATGAAATCTGTTTATATCGATAAGAGCTATATTGATATCCTCTTTTTTAGATGAAATAAGTGTTTTATTGAGGCTGAGTCTGTTATTTGTCCCCGTCAATATATCAGTGTGAGCCAGTTCTTGAATCTTTTTTTGTTTTTTTACTATCTGGGTTACGTCATATCTTATGGAGAGGTACTCTTTTATGTTTGAATCAGAGTCCAATATCGGAGCTATAACGGTATCTACGATGTAGTAGTCTGAATTTTTCTTTTTGTTTTTTATTCTGCCTTTCCAGACCTTTTTGTTTGTTATCGTATCCCACAGATCTTTAAAAACGTCACTCGGAGTGTCTTCGTGGCGAACAATATTATGCGGTTTGCCTATAACTTCCTCTTTGGAGTATCCTGAGAGTTTGCAGAAGTTGTCGTTCGCATATGTAATAATCCCGTTTTTGTCTGAGATGGTAAGAATAGAGTTGGCATCTATAGCTTCTTGGTAACTATTTAAAATCGAGATACTATCTTTTAAAAGTATTGTCTTTTCGTTAAGTTCTGTTTTTAATTTTTTTTCATATGCCATTCTATCGCTGATGTCTCTTACTACTGCAATACTGTACATTGAGTCATCAGTCTGTACGATTTTTACATTGGCCTCAACAGGTATCTCTTTTTTGTCTTTCGTAAGCAAAATCGCATAATCAAGCACAGATTTCTCTTTTTTTAGCTCTTTTATATGCTCTTTGAACTCTTTTGATTCCTCTGTGGGTTTTCTAAAGTTTTCAATACCTATTTCGTTCATCTCATCAAGAGTATAGCCGCTTTTTTCTACAGCCGCTTTGTTGGCATACATTATCTTTGTATTGTTGTCTTTGATATCAAAAATAAAAAGCATATCATTTGAACTTTCTAATATATCCGAAAAAAGAGTCTTGCAATTCTTTTTAAATTTTTGCATAAACTATATAGCCCTTTTGTTTATTTTGATAACTCTATGGCTTTTTTGTATGCTTGCTCAACAGCGTTCATGCAAGATGCTCTTACATTCCCTTCTTCAAGGGCACCGTATCCTGCAGCAGTTGTCCCGCCAGGACTCATGACACCGTCTTTTAAGATAGCAGGATGGATCTCTTGTATAAGTTCGCCAAACCCTGCGAAGAGCCCTCGCATTGTAGCCATTGCATCAGCTCTCTTCATCCCCTGTTTTACAGCTCCGTCTGCAAGTGCTTCTGCAATAAGCGTAAGGTATGCAGGACCGCTTCCCGCTAGCCCCGTAGCAATATCCAGCTCTTTTTCGCTTCCAAGCCAAAGAGTCGTGCCGATCGCTCCAAGAAGCTCTTTGGCCTCATCTTTATATGATTCGTCACCAGTTAGTGTGGTCATAGATCTGCCAACGCTTGCGGCAAGGTTGGGCATACTTCTTACAACGGCATACGGGTTAAGATTCTGTTTTATTTTTTGCACCGTTGTTCCGGCAAGTACTGAGTAGATAACTTTTGCTCTACCCTTTATTCTTGCTGCGATCTCCTCAACATTTGCGGGCTTAACGCATAGCATTACCGTTTTGCCTTCTATGTCGGAGTCGTCCATTAATATTTTTTCTATTTTAACGCCTACTTCATTTTCAAATTTGTTTAGTTTTTCAGGATCTCTGCCTATTACTTCCAATTTGTATCTATCTTTAAGTCCCTTTGCTATGCTTAGAGCCATATTTCCGTTACCGATGAAAGTAATAGTCTTCATAAAAGTGCCTTTATTTTTTTATGGTAGTATAGCATTAACATAATAAAATGTAAAAATAAAGGCAGATATAATGGAACAATTTTTAGCAGAGGCAAAACAAGCAAGCAGGGTACTTGGCACTCTAAGCGGAGCAGATAAAAACAGAATTTTAAGAGAGATGGCAAAAGCGCTGAGAGCTAATACAATGGAGTTGATAGAAGCCAACGCAAAAGATATGTCCGATGGCGAAAAAAATGAGCTTTCATCAGCTTTGATGGACAGGCTGTATTTAGATGAGAAACGTATCGATGCAATGGCGGTGGCAATAGAGGAGATAGCAGCGTTAAAAGAACCTGTAGGGCGTGTTTTGGACGGTTGGGTAACCGAAGACGGTTTAAAGATAGAAAAAGTCTCTATCCCGATCGGTGTAATAGGAATTATATACGAATCTCGTCCAAATGTTACAAGCGACACTGCGGCTCTGTGTTTTAAAAGCTCTAACGTCTGTGTTTTAAAAGGCGGAAAAGAGGCAGAAAATTCAAACAATGCGATCGCAAAGATACTACAGAGTGTTTTAGAGAAGAACAACCTTCCAAAATCCCTTGTCTCGCTTATTCCTGACTCATCAAGAGAGGGAGTCTCCAAACTTATCAAGATGGATAAATATGTAGACCTTATTATTCCACGCGGCGGGGCAGGTCTTATAAAATATGTAAGTGAAAATGCGACTGTCAGCGTTGTCAAACATGACAAAGGACAGTGCCATACTTATATAGACAGAGATGCAATCATGGATGATGCTGTTAAAATAGCTATAAATGCAAAAGTCCAAAGACCTGGAGTTTGTAATGCGATGGAGACCCTTTTGGTTGATAGAGCGGTGGCAAAAGAGGCGCTGCCGATTTTAAAAGCCGAGTTTGACAAGGCGCATACGGAACTAAAGGGATGCAAAGAGACTCAGGAGATCATAGATGTAGCAAATGCGACCGATGAGGATTATGATACGGAATATCTTGCAAACATACTGAATATTAAAGTAGTAGACGGAGTAGAAGGGGCGATAGAGCATATAGTAAGGTTCTCTTCGGGGCACTCTGAGGCCATCATTACTCAAAACGTGACTGCAGCAGAGACATTCTTAAATGCCATTGATGCAGCAGCCGTCTATCTAAATGCTTCAACAAGGTTTACTGACGGCGGAGCATTCGGTTTTGGTGCAGAGGTCGGTATAAGCACAAACAAGCTTCATGCAAGGGGCCCTATGGGTATAGAGGGTCTTACGACTTATAAGTTTAAAATATACGGAAGCGGACAAACAAGATAAATATAGTTCTATTGTTGATACAAGTCAACGCTATAAATTTATATATTAAATATAATTTAGCCATATAAATTTAAAGGAGTTTTGATGTCACTTATTCCAGATGAGGCTTCAAAAATAGAAGTTACCGGCGCAACGGTAGATTTTTATAAACTAGAAAAAGACGGTGAGAGTACTTACTACTTTGATACGTCTAAATGCGGTCCGCCAGATCCTATGGTAAATGCGGTATGCGGGTTGAAGCTTATAAAAGGAACGGGTGACAAGTTGGTGATGATAAACCACAAAACACCGGGAGGATTGTTCTCAAAATTAGGAGATGATATCTCTTATAAAGCAGAAGAGACGCAAGAGGGCTTGGTAAAAGTACTCTTCTCAAGCAACGTCTCATCTGAGTCTGCAACAGACCTTGAAAATATAAGACATTAGAAACTAGATGTTCTCAGTATCGCAAGACTTTGCTCCTCCATTTAAACTTATTTCTCCATTTTTTATAATGGGGAGTCTGTTTTATCTGCTATCGGTAATATTTCTGTTTTTCTTTTCTGCAGATGATCTATTAATGTTGGACACAAAAGTATTAAGTTTTGTACATCTCTTTTTGCTCGGTTTTGTCATGATGATAATCTTCGGAGCAATGGCGCAGCTTGTGCCTGTCGTATTGGAAGTGGGGCATTTCGGGGTTGAACTGTTTTATGCGATATGGCCGCTGCTCTCTATCGGGACGATAATGATGGCATTTGGGTTTATGAGCTTTCCGACACTTCTGCCTTTTGGCGGTATGGTAGTTTTGATAGCTATGATGATATTTGTTATGGAGATATTTCTAACAATAAAAAAGGTTAAGAAGTTTAATCTGGTCATCAGCAGTATGCTTATAGCAAATATATTTCTCTTTTTTGGAATTATTTTCGGTCTTGTTATGGCTCTAGGATATGCAGGAATGGTTGATGTTGACATAAATGCACTGCTAAAAGGGCATGTGTTTTTGGTGGTTGTAGGCTACATTGTAGTTACGGTGATGGGGCTCTCCGTAGTTTTGCTTCCGATGTTTGGACTCTCACACGGTTTTAGCAAAAAGCCTCTTGAGATAGCCATAACACTTGTGAGCATTTCTGTTGTTTTTGTTGTCTCTTCATCTCTAAGCGGTTCGGCATTACTTGGTTATACCGGCAATATGTTGACATCTTCAGGATTGCTTATATATTTTTATTTTATATATACGATACATAAGACCAGAGCAAGAAAAGAGATAGATATTTACGCAAAATCACTTATATTTGCATATATGTCTCTTGTCGTCTCACTCTCCTTTGCTGTAATATACTCTGCAATAGGATATGAACCGCTTTTGTTGACATCTGCATGGATAATGTTTTTTGGTTTTTTTGCTTTTGTTATCACGGGGCATATATACAAGATAATTCCTTTTCTTGTCTGGTTTGAGAGATTTTCTCCGCTTGTAGGAAAGCAGAAAGTTCCTATGCTAGCAGATATGCTCCCTCAAAAAAGCTCTTCTGCGCAGCTTCTGTTTTGCGGTTTGGGCGTTGTTACAATAGCAGCAGCTATTTTGCTTCAAGACGGGGTAGTCTTAAAAGCGGGAGCTTCATTCTTGTTGATAGGTGCCTTAGCTCTGCTTAGAAGCGTGTTTTATATGATAAATTATAAAGAAAATAAAATTTAAGGATAATACAATGTATACAAAAGAGGAATTATTATTAGCGATATCGACGGTCATTGATCCTGAGGTCGGTTTCAATCTTGTGGAGATGGGGCTTATTTATGATGCTTCTTGTGATGAAGATGGAAATGCGTATGTTAAGATGACTCTATCTACAAAAGCTTGCCCGATGCATCAGCTTATTCAGCAGTGGGTAAAAGAAGCCGTACAGAAAATGGCGGGAATAAAGAGCGTCGAGATCGATCTAGTCTGGGAACCGGAGTGGAATATCACTATGGCCGATGAGCATGTCAAAAAAGCTCTAAGCCGCTGAGATATATTCTTTTATAGCTTCGCAGACTCTTTCAAGAGATCTCTTATATTTCTTTAGATCGCTTACGTAGCTTAGATCTGAAGGGTTCGCAATACTCTTTTTGAGTTCTAGAGAGATATCGTGCAGATTGTCAGCACCGATGTTTGCCGCTACCCCAGATATATCCAGAAGCATTTTATCGGCATCTATACCGTTTGTTCCGTTAATATGCTCTTGGATTGTTTTTGCAGAATCTGAATATTTTGATAAGAAATCATTGAGTATTTCAAGATAGAACTCTCTGTCACCTCCGCATATTTCCAAACCTTTATGAATGTCAAATTCAACACTCTCATGAGACTCTACTGGAGCTTTTTGCGACTCTTGACCGGTAGTATAGATATATAAAATATCATAGAGTGCATCCATTTTAAGTGGCTTTTCCAGATGCGCTTCCATTCCTACATTTAGCATATTTCTAACATCGTCTGCCGCTGTATCTCCGCTTAGTGCGACAATAGGTATATGTTCATAGTTTGGATTTTTTCTAATAAGTCTTGTTGCCTGAAAACCGTCAATTACAGGCATATGGGCATCCATGAAAATAACTGCAAAATTTTTGTCGTTTTCTAAAATATTTAGTGCTTCCTGCCCGTCGTTGGCGATAGTTATGTCTATGCCGGAGGTAGACAAGAGCCCCATTATTACTTTTTGATTTATTATATTGTCTTCAGCGATAAGTATCCTTGTACCTTTAAAATCTGTAAAGTCGTCTTTAGTGATTTTATCATGGTGAACAAGTTCGCGCTTTTTTCTGTTTGTAGGTGCAGGAGCGGGAGTTTCTGCCGGAGCTTCTATTGGCTCTTGGACTTCAGGTATCTCTTCTTTGCGTTCAAGCTCTTCTTTGCGCTCAGGCAGTTTTTTTTCTGTTTCTACGGAAGGTTCAAGTTCTTTTTTGTCGCCTTTTACGCTCTCCTTCTCTTCCTCTTTGGCTGATGGTGCTGCTTTGCTTTTTGAACTGTTTAAAAGAACAACTATTGTTATAAGAGTTACTGCGACAATCAGTCCTATTAGTTCTATATAATATTGGCTTATTATTGTTTGCATATTCCCGCTCTTTTTTCTTTATCATACTGTAATAAAAATTAAACTTTACAAAGTTTATGTATAATTATAAGAAAAATAATATAGGCCATAAATGCAGATTATTCCACACGTTCCTGTTTTATATACTCAGGTGCTTGATACGTTTAGTGATATTGAAGATGGAGTGATTATAGACTGTACGATGGGATACGGCGGCCACTCATCTATGATACTTGAAGCCAATCCCAATATAAGGCTTATTGCAATAGACCAAGACCAGACAGCAATCGATTTTTCAACTTCAAGATTAGAGCCCTACAAAGATAGAGTAGAGATAAAAAAAGGGCGTTTTTCATCTGTAATAAAAGATATTTTAAAAGAGCATGATATTAAAGAGATAAGAGGCATTCTGGCTGACATCGGAGTCTCGTCTCTTCAGCTTGACCAAAAGGAGAGAGGATTCTCTTTTGCAAGTGACAATCTTGATATGAGAATGGATGTGGATGCTCCTCTAAGTGCGGCAGAGGTAGTAAATGAGTATTCGGCAGCAGATCTTGAGAGAATTCTGCTTGAATACGGCGAGCTTAGAAACTATAAAAAGATCGCCTCTTTTATAGTAAACAATCGTCCATTTTCGTCTGCACAAGAGTTAAGCGAAGCCGTAAAGCATCTTATGCCTAAAGGGAAGAAGATTCATCCAGCAACACTGTTGATGCAGGCTATACGCATAGAGGTTAACAATGAGCTTGGTGAATTGAGTTCTCTTTTGGACACCATAGAAGAAGCAAAATTTCCAAATGCAAAAATAGCGATCATCTCTTTTCACTCGCTTGAAGACAGAATAGTCAAGAACAGGTTTGTACGCTGGAGCAAGAGCTGTATCTGCCCGCCAGAGGCGATGAGATGTACATGCGGTAATAATCACTCATACGGGAAAGTTTTAACAAAAAAACCTATTACAGCCGAAGATGATGAGCTAAAAGCAAACCCTAGAAGCAGAAGCGCAAAGTTAAGAGTGTTTCAAACGGATATAGAAGAATGAGTGACAAAACAGAGCTTTTAAATGAAGTGGATTTAGTTCTAAATCCAAAAAAAGACGTAGATGTAAACCATCTTCTGTATGTTTTACTCAGTATCGTATTTGTCTGTATAGTGCTCTTTCCTAAAATATATATTCAGCAACAGATCTACTTTAAAAGCAGGGACATATCAAAACTAAAAAGCGAGTATGATACGCTAAAAGAGGAAAACAGGCTTATAAAAAGTTCTGTTGAGTCTATTAGATTTAAAAACCAAGTACTTGATACTATATTTTAAAGAGGTTTTATGATTCGCCGTTTTTTAGAGTTTGCAATAGATAAACCGCTGCTCAACCATATTTTACTGACATTTATTTTTGTTCTCTCGATATTTGCATATGTCAATATACCAAAAGAGATATTTCCTCCTATGAATATGGACAAAGTCACAATAACAGGAGGATATGTAGGTACTTCTGCCGACGTGCTTGACAAGATGGTGGTAAAAACCATAGAGGATGACCTTCAAAACATAAGTGAACTCGATGTCATAAAAACGACTATTAAAAATGGCTCTTTTTCTATCATTGCAGATATAAAACCTGGTTCTGACAACGCAAATGTACTTAATGACGTAAAAGACATAGTTAGCGGCGTGAAAAAGGATCTGCCTGCAGATATGGCAGAGCCGATTGCAAAGATACAGCTTCACAATTTTCCTTTGGCTCTTGTCGCACTGGCCGGTGACAGGCCCAAAGAGGAGCTCCTCTTAAGAGCAGAGGAGCTAAAGAGCGAACTTAGCAAGCTAAAAGAGCTTAGCGAGATCACTATCCGCGGTGATGCAGAAGAAGAACTGGTAATAAAGATAAACGAGCAGAAGGTTCTGGCTTTTGGATTGCAGCCCGCTTTAGCGGTAGAGGCACTGAGAAATATCAGCTCCATTTTCCCAATAGGAACAATCAAAGACAGAGGTTCTCATCTCTATATCTCGACCTATAACGGCGAAAAAAGTAAAATAGACATTGAGAGTACTATTATTAACGTAGGCGGCTTGAGAGTTCTGGTAGGCGACATTGCAGATGTCTCTTTCAGGCTTAGCGATGAGACGGAGCTTTCGCACTACAACGGCGTTAGAAATATATCCATAAATATTGCAAAGTCAAAAGACGGAAATGCCATTGAGCTTGTCAAGCAGGTGAGGGCTCTTTTAAAAGAGAGTGAAAAAGTCCATCCAGAACTTCAGTATGAGATATATGCAGATACTTCGGTATGGATCAAAAACCGTCTAAATACAGTTTTTGCAAATATAACCTTCGGGCTTATGCTTGTCTTCTTGGCTATGCTTATATTTATAAACCGCGGAATTGCGTTCGTTGTAGCCATCGGAATTCCATTAAGTTTTATGATAGGGCTTATTGCCACCGAGATAATGGGGGATTCTCTTAATATGCTCTCGCTTTTGGGAGCACTTATAGCCCTTGGTATGCTTGTAGATGAGGCGATCGTCGTTGCAGAGAACATATACAGGCATCTGGAGGAGGGGATGGATAGAAGAGAAGCGGCAATTGTAGGAGCACAGGAGATGTTTCCTGCAGTTTTAACTGCTACTCTTACGACCGTTTTTGCATTTTTGCCTATGCTTCTGCTTAGCGGCGAGATGGGGATGTTTATAAAGATAATTCCTATTATGATAACCGTACTGCTTCTCTCATCCCTCTTTGAGGCGTTCTACTTCCTGCCGCTTCACGCGCACGACTTTTTAAAAGTGTCGCATAGCGATAGTTCTACGAGAAAGATCTGGAAAAAACTCGCCTCTTGGCACAGTGCAGTTTTACACTTTGTTTTTAAAAAGAGATGGGTCTCACTTATAGTGATTGTTGTGACAATTCTATCCTTAACAGCCGTTATGATTAAAAATTCCAAATTTCAGCTCTTCCCTGACTTTGATACGACACAGGTATACGTCTACGGAAAGGTAAATGTCAACAACGAGCTTGAAGACACAGAGGCTATCGTGACAGAGCTCGAGAGAGAACTTTTAAAACATATCAAAGGTGATGACATCTCCTCGATCACCTCTGTTATAGGATTTAAACTTGATGCAAAAAATATGGTTGAGACAGGGGAGCATCTGTTTCATATATTTATCGACCTTAGTGAGCGTGCTGCCGATAATGCGTTTGACAGATATATAAGCCCATATTTATCAGTAGAGTATGATGAAGAGATTTTAAAAAGAGAGAGAGACGCAAGAGAGATCGCAAAAGATGTTGAGAGAGTAGTAGAGCCTTTTAGAACCTTAAAAGAGGGTGATAATATCGTTTATGAAGAGCTTGTCGTAAAAGTTCCGGGAGCAGGTGTCATCGCTTCTGATGTTGAGATAAGCTTAAGCACGAACGATGAGCAAAAAACTATGCAGGGAGTAAAAGAGCTTGAAGATGCTCTAAGAGCGGTTGAAGGGGTAAGCAATATATCAAATGATGCAACGCTTGGTGAAAAAGAGCTTAAACTGCGCGTAAACGAGTATGGACAGCAGCTTGGCTTCAATGAGGAGCAGATATCAAAAGAGCTTAGAGCATACTACCTCAAAGGTGAGTACGGTAAGATGTTCAACGAGAGCGGGCTTGTCCGCATAAAGATCGAGAGCGGCATAAATGAACAGATAAATTCTATAGAGAGCATAGAAGTGCAGGTTCCTTCCAGCGATACTTTTGTCTTACTAAAAGATGTTTGCGACTTTATAATAACTCAAGGATTTGTAGCTCTTCAAAAAGAGAACGGAGAGAGGATAAGAACCGTAGTCGCGTCCATAGACAAGAAGATAATCACGTCTGCCGAGGTTATGAAAAAACTTGAACCTACGTTTGCAAAATTAAACAGTGAGGGCTACAAGCTCGATATAAAGGGTGAAGAGAAAGAGAATGCCAAAAACAAAAGAGAGCTGATGCAGTCCGCACTTATAGCAATCTTTTTGATTTTCATAACTCTTGTGTGGCTGTTTGACTCCATAAAAAAATCTCTTATCGTCATAAGTACTATACCGCTTGTTTTGCTTGGTGTCTTTTTTGGTCATATGGTAATGGGTATAAATCTAACAATGCCTGGTATGATAGGTGTCGTTGGACTTGCCGGCGTTGTAGTAAATGACGGGCTTATCGTGGTTAGCTTTATTAAAAGAGCAAGAAATATAGAGGAGCTAATGAAGCAGGCACAAACGAGATTAAGACCGATTTTGCTGACATCGCTTACTACTGTGCTTGGATTATCGACACTAATATTTTTTGCTTCAGGACAAGCTATGATACTTCAGCCTATGGCAATTTCTCTAGGTTTTGGAATAGCTTGGGCAACAGTATTAAACTTAGTCTACGTGCCGCTTCTCTACGCAGTAGTCTTTAAAATTAAAGATGTGCAGATATCAGAAAATTCTAAGGTGGTCTGAAGTATAATTCCGACCTACTAAGCGATAGCTTATCATAGAAACAGTGGGTTCTTAGCTCAGTTGGTTAGAGCCCTCCGCTCATAACGGAGTGGTCGAGTGTTCGAGTCACTCAGAACCCACCACTTACACCGCCTAAACTAGGTACTTTTCAAACTTTAAGAAATCACTAGGACGAAATAGGGACAAACCTTAAAAATTTAATATCTAAGACTTTG
>JBFEYZ010000019.1:0-17736 GCA_041561855.1 Sulfurimonas sp.
GCCTGCACCTAAAACTAAAATATTTTTAATATCTCCAAACTCTTTTATGGCAAACATAAAACCATCTGCGTCGGTGTTATATCCTATGAGACGACCGTTCTCATTTACAATGGTGTTTACGACTCCAACCTTTTTGGCAAAGCCTCTTACTTCATCGCAAGCCTCGTATGCAGCCTCTTTGTGGGGAACGGTAATATTTGCTCCGCTAAGTCCAAGTGTGAAAAAAGTCTCTTTTAGCTTTGAACCATCCGTTAGATGAACTCTTGTGTAGCAGGCATTGTAGTTTAGGTGTTTAAATACACTGTTGTGCATAAGGGGAGATCGGGAGTGTATAACTGGGTCGCCAAATACGGCAAATAATTTCATTAATCCAAATCTTCCAATGAAGCGACAAGTGCGCCGAGTTTGTTTTTAACCTCTAGATACTCTAGTTCGTTTTGGCTGTCTGCAACAACACCCGCACCGGCCTGAAGTACAACTTTGTCATCTTTTACAAGAGCCGTTCTAATCGTTATTGCGCTGTCCATATTGCCGTCAAACCCGAAGTAGCCGACACTTCCGCTGTAAAAACCGCGCTTTAATCCTTCAAACTCTGCTATAAGCTCCATCGCTCTTATCTTTGGAGCCCCCGTCATTGTTCCAGCAGTAAATGTAGCCATAAACAAATCAAACATATCTTTGTCATCTGCAAGCGTAGCGGTTACATCGGAGACTATATGCATAACGTGGGAAAATCTCTCAATATGCATCATGTTCTCAACTTTAACACTTCCCGTCTTTGCAACGCGGCTGACGTCATTTCTGCCAAGATCGATTAGCATAAGATGCTCTGCCAACTCTTTTGGATCGGCCAAAAGTTCTTCTTCAAGCTCTTTATCTCTTAGTTTTGTAGCGCCTCTTTTTCTTGTTCCTGCAATCGGACGAAGAAGAAGCTCGCCGTTTGTGAGCCTAACCATAACCTCAGGAGAGCTGCCGACAATGTTAAAATCTTCATACTCCATCAAAAACATATACGGAGATGGGTTTTTGCTTCTTAGTATTCTGTAGAAGCTAAAAGGGTCTACATGTATATTTCTTGTAAAGCGGTTTGTCATAAGGATTTGAAAAACATCACCGCTTCTTATCATCTCTTTTGATTTGTCTACCATCTCAAAAAACTGCTCTTTTGAGAATGCAAAACTTCCTTTGTCATCACCGATATTTCGTTTCATATGGATATATTCGTAAGAGTTTTTAAGCTCATTTTCTATCATCTCAAATTTATCGCTCATCTCTTTTTGTGTGCTAATAAGTGTAAGCTGATAGTTTTTATGAGAATAGACCAAGACAATTTTTGGAAGTATCAGATCTAAGTCTGGAGTGTTTAGTTCGTCTGTAAGATTATCCATCGTATTGTGTAGTTTTGGTTCAAAAACCTTAACCATATCGTAACCGATATAACCGATAAAACCGTCAACATAGCCGACCTTTAGTTCGGCAGATGCTTTTTTATAGATCGATGTATCAATATTTTTGTAGTAATTTTTTAAAAAAGTAAATGGTGATTCATCTTTTGTATGTGTTGAGCCGTTAGAGTCGGAATATACTGTTTTTCCGTCTGAATATTGAACTCTTTCTCTCGCACCGATGCATATAAAGCTGTAGTTGCCTTCGCTTCCTCCGGCACTCTCAAAAAGATAGGAGATCTCATCTTTGAAAATCTCCTTTAGCTTTGCATAGATAGCAACAGGAGCTAATTGGTCTTGAATAAATTGTTTAGAGTAAATCAAAAAAAACCCTGTTCGGCTATATTTTAGTTAAAAAAGCACCTGCTTCAACAGACTTTCTAACTGGAATTAACGCTTCTCTTGCTTCTGCTTCATTATTAAAAGGACCGACTAAAACCTTGTTCAATGTCTTAGAATTCACGGTTACTTTATGAAATTTATATTTATATCCGAGATTTAAAATAGAGTCTAAAAACTTTTTATTAGGTTCATATTTTGCAAACGAACCGACTTGAATATAGTACTCACCCGAAGATGCTGCAGCAACCGTTTTTGGCTCAGTTACTACTTTTTTAGTTTCTGCTGCTTTTGGTGCTACAGGAGCAGGTTTTACGCTCTCTTGTTCTACAGTTTGAATATTCTCTTTTGAGCTCTCTTCTTTTAGTTTTTGAGCAATCTCATCTAAAGATGTACTCTCGGGAGCACTCTCTTGAACAACGGTAACATCTTCAAAAAGAGGTTCGTCATTCTGTGTTTTAACCTCTTTTTGAGGCTGAGGAGGAAGAACGGCTTGAGGCAGATTGTCGGTGCCGTTTGACGTAAGAGTGTTCATAAGCATAACGACAATTATTAAAACGACGCCAAGTGTCGCAACTGCTAAAATTATCTTTTTATTTCCCGCCGATGAACCACCTTTATTTAAGATAATATCATTTAGTTCATTTTTTTCTTCCATAACCGCTCCTTTATAATTCTTCTCTTATAATAATACCCAAAACTTGTTTATGAGTACTGTTTTTTTTAAAAAAAGCATACTCTATTCCAAAAAGCATATGCAATGCTTTCTAAAGAAACACTACATGTGTTTTGACCAAGATGCCCCGCGCTCTTTTGCATATACCTCATAGGGAAGTGTTAGTATATTGTACTCATCTGGCATATCCGGATTTGGAAACATTCTCCACTGTTTAGGCTGTTTTGCCGCAAGCTTCATGCTTATCATTTTTCCAAGCTGTATAGCTTCTTGAAGCGTTGTGTGACCTTTGTGGATATAGACGTGAAGATGACCCTCTGTTTTTGTTTTATAAGCAGTAAAGTTTATGAAGCCTTCTTCGCGAAGAAGAAGCTGTGTTTTATGATAAAAACGCTCAGGATCTCTCCCGTTATAGTCAATTACGATATTTTCTACTTTGTTGTTTTTGTTGATTATGGAGTGAGCTATGGTTATTTCGCCTTTTATATGCTGATTGATGACAGATTGGGACAACACCGCATTTACTTTTTCAAACTTGTTGTAAAACGTGCGCCCTTTGTACAGAATTTTTTCCACCACTTCATCTCTTTTGATCCAGTAGTGGTCGTTTACCATCTTTATAAGGTTTAAATCTGATACTGTCATCTTGTTAACCGACCTTAATACGTTGATTGATGATATATTACAAAGTTTTGAGCCAGTTCTTTCAACTCTTTTTTAACAGCGGCTTGTAGCTCTGTGTTGTTAATATCATCAAGAACATCTGCTATTTTATTTGCAATAAATTCGAACTCTTTCTCTTTCATTCCTCTTGAAGTAAGAGCTGGGCTTCCGATACGGATACCAGAAGTCACGAACGGGCTTCTTGTCTCACCTGGAACAGTGTTTTTATTTACCGTAATACCGGCATTTCCAAGAGCAATGTCTGCGTCTTTACCTGAAAAATCACGGTTTAAGAAAGAGAGAAGAACAAGATGGTTGTCAGTTCCGCCGCTAACAAGGTCATAGCCTCTTTTCACAAGTACTTCACCGAGTACTTTAGCATTGGCTTTTACCTGCTTCGCATACTCTTTCCACTCAGGAGATAGGTTGTACTTGAATCCTACCGCTTTTGCAGCAATAACGTGAACAAGCGGTCCGCCCTGAAGAGCAGGGAAGATTGCAGAGTTCATCTTTTTAGCTATCTCTTCATCGTTTGTCATAATCATACCGCCTCTTGGACCTGCAAGAGTTTTATGCGTAGTTGTAGTAACAACATGTGCGTGCGGGAACGGGCTAGGGTGCTCACCTGCCGCTACAAGACCTGCAACATGGGCGATGTCAGCGAATAGAATCGCTCCTACCGCATCAGCGATCTCGCGGAACTTTGCAAAATCGATCTCTCTGGCATAAGCAGAAGCGCCGCAAACAATTATTTTAGGCTGAACAGTTTTTGCGATCTCCATGATCTTGTCATAGTTCATGCGACCGTCAAGCTCGACACCGTATGTGAAGCTTGAGTAGTTTTGTCCTGAAAAGCTTGGCTTAGAACCGTGTGTCAAGTGACCGCCGTGGCTTAAATCCATACCTAGAAGCTTATCGCCTGCTTTTAAAAGACCTGCATAAACTGCTGCATTTGCCTGGCTTCCAGAGTGAGGTTGTACGTTTGCGTAGTTACATCCAAAAAGCTTGCATGCTCTGTCAATTGCCAACTGTTCTACACCGTCCGCATATTCGCATCCGCCGTAGTAACGTTTGCCTGGATAACCTTCTGCATATTTGTTTGTAAAAACAGAACCCATAGCTTCCATAACGGCAGGAAGTGTAAAGTTTTCAGATGCGATCATCTCTAAGTGGTCACTCTGGCGCTCTAACTCTTTTTCGCACAGATCAAATATCTCTTTGTCATATTCTTGTAAAAAACTCATCTATTATCCTTTTTATTTAATTAAATTATTCGTTTTCTTCTTGTTTTTCTTCCGTATGTATCGGCTTCATAGCAGGGAAGAGTAGAACGTCTCTGATAGAGTGCTCATTTGTTAAAAGCATAACAAGCCTGTCTATTCCTATGCCTTGCCCAGCAGTAGGTGCCATTCCATAGCTAAGTGCCTCTACGAAGTCCAAATCCATCTCGTGCGCTTCATCGTCGCCGCTCTCTTTTGACTCAACTTGAGTTTTAAATCTTTCATACTGATCAACAGGGTCGTTTAACTCGCTAAATGCGTTTGCTATCTCGCGTCCTGCGATGAAAAGTTCAAAGCGCTCAGTTATCTCAGGGTTTTCATCGCTTCTTCTTGCCAGCGGAGATATATCAACAGGATACTCCGTAATAAAAGTAGGATTAATCAGTTTCGCTTCTACATATTCGTCAAAGAGCTCGCCTTGAAGCTGTCCAAGACTTAAATTATCTTTTACTTGAACATTGTTGCTCTTTAAAAACGCTACTATTTTATCTTTGTCGTTTACTATATCTTGAGGAACTCCGCCGATAGTATATAGAGACTCTATAAGAGGTACTTCACTAAACTTGCTAAAGTCAACTTCCAAGTCTCCGTAAGGAAGCTGTGTAGGAAGGTTTAGATGATCAAAAAGGTATCTGAAATACTCTTTTGTAATTTCTATTAAGTCTTTGTATGTTTTATATGCCCAATAGAATTCTATTGACGTAAATTCAGGATTGTGCGTAGCATCCATTCCTTCGTTTCTAAAGTTACGGTTAATCTCAAAAACGGCTTCAAATCCGCCGACAATTAGTCTTTTTAGATATAGTTCCGGAGCAATTCTAAGGTATCTGTCAATTCCTAAAGCATTGTGGTGTGTCACGAACGGTTTAGCGTTCGCTCCGCCTGCAATCGGGTGCATCATAGGTGTCTCAACTTCTAAAAAGCCTTTGTCTTCAAAGAAACGGCGGGTTAGTGAGATGACTTTTGAACGGATCTTAAACGTTTTGCGAACATCTGTATTCATAATCAGGTCTAGATATCTTTTTCTGTATCTGATCTCTTTATCCGTTACACCGTGAAATTTTTCAGGAAGAGGAGATATTGCTTTTGTAAGCAATTTTAACTCATCTGCATGAAGCGAAAGTTCTCCCTGTCCGGTAACGAAAGGGAAACCGAGTACCTCTACAATGTCTCCTACTTCTATGTTTTTCTTAAATACATCGTTATAAAAACCCTCGGCAAGGTTGTCTCTTGCAACATAGATCTGAAGCATTCCGCTCTCATCTTCAATCTTTATAAAACTTGCTTTTCCCATAACTCTAAAAAACTTTATACGACCGCTCACTACATAGTGACGTTTCTCGTCTCTTTTGTTCTCTTTATGAAAAATATCGCTGTTAACATTTAAAAATTTTTCAATGCTCGTACTTCTTTTTGAGTCGTTAGAATAGGGGTTTATTCCATCTTTTTTAAGAAGTTCTGCTTTTTCTATTCTTTGTTGTATAAATTTATTGTCAAAAACCAATAGTTGTTCCTTTAATTGTTTGTTACTTTCTGCACTCTTTGCAGATACCGTAGATCTGCATTGAGTGATCCTGCATCTCAAATCCGAGTTCCTCGGCGATTTTGTGTTGTCTCTCTTCTATCTGCTCATCAACAAACTCTATAATAGTTCCGCAGACTGTGCATATAAAATGATCGTGGTGATGCTTTGCACCCAGTTCATACTTTTTCCCCTGAGCTCCAAAAGATAAAGACGTAACCATATCCGACTCTTCCAAAAGAGATAGAGTCCTGTATACAGTGGCAATTCCTGTCTTTAGATCAGGAAACTTCTCTTGAATGAGATTGTGAAGGGCTTCTGGAGTAAGGTGCTCATCGGAGTTGTAAAGAGTCTCTAAAATAACCTCTCTTTGAATGGTAAATTTAAGATTGTTCTTTTTCAGAAGTGTTTTGAAGTTTTCTAGAAGTTGTTTATAGGCAACAGTTTTATCGTTGAAGTCGGTCGTTATCTCAGACATATTTACTGCTCCTCTTTAACGGATAAATTCTGTTCTGTACTTTGACTTATCTGCTTTTTTGCATCATCTATGATCTTTGTAGCTGACTCTTTGATATTGCTGTTTATGCTCTCTTGAACTGCTTCGGAGCTCTTTTGTATTGTAGAGTTTATATCTTGTGATATCTCAACCGGATCAAGTTTCATGATTACGCTTCCGATTTCAACCAACACTGGGAAGACAAAACTGTTTTGCATCATAGAGTCTATATTGGCTCTCATGGCTTTAATGTTGTATGCGGCATACGAGATAACTGCGGCAATAAGAAAAAATTTGCCTGCACTAAATATAAATCCTAGAATTTTATCAAATATGCCAAGGCCGCTTATAGAGCTTAGTTTTTTAAAGATCAGGCCGATCACAACCATTAGAAGCCAAAAGAGGGCAAGCGTTACTAAAAAGCCTGTAAATCCGATCGCAGCGCTGTTTTCAAATTTAAAAACAGAGTCACTGATGAGTTGTCCTACGTCATCTCCTACTCGAGAAGCTATGAAAATACCGCCGACAATCCCCAAAAGCCCGAACAGCTCTTTAAAAAAACCGTTTATAATACCCTTAAGCCCTAAAAAAAGAACTATAATGGATACAATAATGTCAAAATAGCTGAAACCCATTATTCGTAGACCTTAGATACCATGTTTTTTCCGTTGTTTTTAGAAGCGTACAGAGCTTTGTCCGCTCTTGCCATAAGTGAATCCGGAGTGTCATTTTTAAGGAATTTAGTAAATCCTATGCTTGCAGTAATAGATATTTTTTGCCCCATGTAGATGAGATTGTTCGAACTTATCAGCTTTAAGAGCCTGTTTGCTATGGCTTCTGCCTGCTCATCACTGTTTCTGTTTAGTATGATCGTAAACTCTTCCCCGCCGAACCTAAATATCTTATCCCCGTCTCTTAGCGCTTTTCTAAGGATGTTTGAGATAAAGATAAGGATCTTGTCGCCCGTAATATGACCGTAGTTGTCGTTAATTGATTTAAAGTTGTCTATGTCTATCATCAGTACATGCAGGCTGTAAGGAATATCCTTGTTAGTACACACATCTTTGACGTATGAGATAAGAGCTCTTCTGTTTAAGACCTTTGTAAGAGGATCAAGGTTTGAGGTCTGTTCCAGCACTTTTACTTTGCTTGAAAGTTCCGAGATCACTTCATTCGCTTTTTTGACCTCTTCTGTCATATGAGATTGAATCTCATTGAATTTTTTTGTCAGAGTCTCCAAATTTATATGCTTTTCGCCGCATTGATCCATGGTCTCTTTGTTGAGCTGAGTAAGTTCTCCAAATTTGTCGTTTGTGTTTTTGTAGGATGTCAAGCTCTGTTTTACAAGCTCTTTGTAGGAGTTGTTAAAAGCTTCTTTTGCATGTTCTATGGAGTCTATATCTTTATCGTTAATATTTGAAACGACTTCAATAGCATCTTTTAAGTAGGCGACCACTTGCCCTTTAGTAGCGTTCTCATCCGAGTTGATACGTTCGAGCAGGTTTTCATAAATCTCTTCAATCAGTGCTTTTAAATCGTTTTTTTCCATAATGTGCATCCATAAAAAATATGGTGCATTATACAGTTTTAAGCATAAAAAAAAGCTTTTATGCACTTTTAATTGCTTTTAAATATTGTAATCAGTGCTATTTTAGCTACTATTATGTAGAATATCAAAAAAATTTGATATATAAAGAAAAAAAGGTTTTATAATGAGTATCTGGACTCCTTCTAGCTGGAGGCAAAAGCCTATTGTGCAGCAGCCTACATATCCAAATATAGATGAATTAAATAGAGTTTTAGCAGAATTAAAAGATTATCCGCCTCTTGTTTTTGCAGGTGAAGCGCGTTCGCTTAAGAGCCAGTTGGCAAATGTTGTAGAGGGGAAGGCTTTTTTACTTCAGGGCGGAGATTGTGCAGAGAGTTTTAGTGAGTTTCACGCTACAAATATTCGCGATACTTTTAAAGCCATCCTTCAGATGGCTGTAGTAATGACCTATGCAGGCGGGCTTCCGGTTGTCAAAGTGGGACGTGTCGGAGGACAGTTTGCAAAACCTCGTTCAAGCGACAGCGAGACTATTGACGGTGTGACTCTTGACTCTTACAGGGGCGACATTATAAACGGTGTTGACTTTACAGCAGAGGCAAGAACGCCAGATCCGCAAAGAATGATAAAAGCTTACAACCAGTCGGCTGCGACACTTAACCTTTTAAGAGCATTTGCAACCGGCGGTTTTGCCGATCTGCATAAAGTCCATCAGTGGAACCTTGACTTTACGCATCAGAGCGAGATAAGTAAAAAATATGAGGATCTGGCGGAAGAGATAGGTAAGTCGCTCAAGTTCATGGAAGCATGCGGTATTACTTCAAAAACGCATAGAACTCTACGCGAAACAGATTTTTATACATCCCATGAGGCACTTTTGCTTCCGTATGAAGAGGCGTTTACAAGAAAAGACTCAATAACTGGTGATTGGTATGACACATCTGCACATATGCTATGGATAGGCGATAGAACCCGTCAGATAGACGGTGCTCACGTTGAGTATATGAAAGGTATCCACAATCCGATAGGTGTTAAAGCCGGACCTACAATGGATCCTGATGACCTTATAAAACTATGCGATATTTTAAATCCTAACAACGAGGCGGGGCGTTTAAATATTATTGTAAGAATGGGCGCAAATAAGGTTGCTGACGGTATGCCTAAACTTATACGTGCAATTGAGCGTGAGGGTAAAAAGGTTCTTTGGAGCTGTGATCCTATGCACGGAAATACTATTAAATCATCAAACAACTTTAAAACTCGTCCGGTAGATGCAATCCTTACCGAGATGAAGCAGTTCTTTCAAGTTCATAAGTCTGAGGGTACGTTTGCAGGCGGAGTTCACTTGGAGATGACGGGAAGAAACGTGACAGAGTGTATCGGCGGTTCATTCATAGTAACAGAAGAGGATTTAAGTTCTCGCTACCATACTCACTGTGACCCTCGTTTAAATGCTGATCAGGCATTGGAGCTGGCGTTTCTAATTGCAGACACGCTTAAAGAGAGAGGTTAATCTCCTCCTCTTTCTCCTGAATACTCAAAAGTTCTTCGACTTTTTCTTCATAAAGATTTTTTAGCTCTTCAAGTTCACGTGCAAGCTGTGTGATTCCTATTTTTTCATAGCAAGAAGGGTCCGCAAGACAGCTGTTTTTCTCATCTATTTTAATTTCGAGTTCCTCTATTTCTATAGGCAGTTTCTCTAAGGCAATCTTCTCTTTATAGGTCAGCTTTAACTCTTTTGGTTTGCTTTTTTTTGTTTTAGGTTCTGCTTGTCTGCTCTCTTGTTCCATGTCGGTCAGTTCTTTAATCTCTTTTTCTAGTTCGAGATACTCGCTATAGCTTTGATAGCTCTCCTCAATATGTTTGTCATCTTTGAAAATAAATAGTTTTTTTGCAATCTTATCTACAAAATACCTGTCGTGACTAACTATAATGACTGCTCCGCTAAAGTTTATAAGCTGCTCTTCCAAAATATTGATAGTCGGAATATCAAGATCATTGGTCGGTTCATCCAGAATAAGGATGTCCACGTTTTTTGTAAATAGCAGGGCTAGGGCGATGCGGTTTTTCTCTCCGCCGCTGAGTACTCCTATCTTTTTATCCAAAAACTCTCTTGGAAAGAGAAAGTTTTTCAGATAGCCGTAGACATGCATATCACGACCGCGTACGCTCACTCTGTCTCCCCCGTAGGGGCAGAAGGTCTCTATAAGATTTTTATCGTCATCAAGCATCTCCCTATGCTGGTCAAAATATCCTATTTTAAACTCTCCACGTTTTATCACTCCGCTTGTAGGCTCTATGCGTCCCAAGAGAGCTTTGAGCAGCGTTGATTTTCCGCTTCCGTTGGGACCGACGATAGCAATAACGTCCTTTTGCAGAATTCTTGTGCTGAAATCTTTTAAAAGCTCTTTGTCTCCAAGTTTTAAGCCTAGATGTTCGACTTCAAATAGCATTTTTTGTTTGTTCACGCTTTTGTCTCGGTTGAAGTGTTTTGCTTCACGCTCAAGCTCCAAGGTCATCTTCTTTATTTTAGAAGGATTCGTTTTTGCTTCTTCCCTAAGAGCCATTAAGCGCTCTTTTCTGCCTTCGTTTCTTTTAAGTCTTGCTTTTACGCCTCTGGAGAACCACTCATTTTCTCTTTTTAACAGATCAAGTAGGTTTTCATGCTGTTTCTCAAGCGTTCGCATATACTCCTCTTTTTGCTCAAGATAGCTGCTGTATCCGCCGCTATACTCTCTAAGAGAACAATCTTCTACCTCGACGCTTTTTGTAGCGACTCTGTCTATAAAATATCTGTCGTGCGATATAAATACAAGTGTAAACTTCTCTTTTAAAAGCATATCCTCTAAAAACTCTACCATGTACACGTCAAGGTGGTTTGTCGGCTCATCAAGAAGCAGTACATCCGGTTTTTGAAGCAGCAGGGATGCGAGAGCGACCCTTCTTTGTTCACCTCCGCTAAGCATAACGACAAGCTTGTTCTCATATTGCTTTAAATCGAAATGCTGAATAATCCTCTCTATCTTGTCATCAAGATTCCACGCATTGTGATGTTCTATATAACGAGAGAGTCTTTCGTGCTCTTCAAGGAGTGTTTTGTTTTCAAAATCATCCGCAAGCCTAAGTGAGAGTTCATTGTACCTCTGCTTTGCGGTATTTAGTTCTTTAAGGCCGGCTTCAACTGCTTGGCGCACCGTATGACTCTCTTTGAAATCAGGTTTTTGATCCAGCATTTTAACTTCCAGATTTTGTCTGATGATCCTTTCGCCGCTGTCTTGTTCAAGCGTTCCGTTGATTATCTTCATAAGAGTAGATTTACCGCTTCCGTTTTTTCCTATGATGACGATTCTCTCCCCTTCGTCAACATGAAAATTTACCTCGGTCAAAATTTTTTGTGCTTCGTAATGTTTTGATATATTTAGTAGATCTATAAGTGCCATGAAGTCTTTGTACCCCTTAATTGTTGCGCAATTATAGTATAAGTTTCATAATAGAAAAGTTGGAATATAATATATGACCTTTAATGCAAATAGGAGTCATAAATGGCGACAGTAACATCTTACGGAGCAGCCCAAACGGTAACGGGTTCATGTCATCTTCTTAAAATAGGACCTATAAAAATTTTAATCGATTGCGGAATGTTTCAGGGCAACGGCGGAAGTAAGAAAAACTATAAACCATTTGATTTTGACCCTTCAGAGCTGCATTATCTTGTTTTAACACATGCGCATTTAGACCATATAGGAAGAGTTCCTAAACTTTTTAAGGAGGGCTTTAACGGGAGAATTATTGCAACAAAGGCAACTCGTGATATAGCCAAGATCATGCTTTTGGACAGTGCCGGAATTTTACAGGAAGAGTATAAAACAATAAGCAAAAAAGCTCGCAGACGCGGTGAAGAAGAGAGTGTCTTAGAGCCTCTTTACACAAAAGATGATGTAAAGATGGTATTTGCCAAAAAATGGTGCACGCTTGATTATTTTGAGGAGCATAAATTAAAACAGCACATAAGAGTATCTTTTGGAAATGCCGGTCATATAATGGGAAGTGCTTTTGTAATAATCGATTATCAGGAAGATAATCAGCATAAGCGCGTTATATTTTCAGGAGATTTGGGTTCTCCGGAGAGATTAATAATAGATGAACGCGATAAGATTTATGAAACAGATGCTCTATTTATCGAATCTACATACGGAGACCGCAGGCACAAGCCTCTTGATCAGAGTGTAGAAGAGTTTAAAGAGGCTGTTATATCTACGCTAAAAGACAACGGTACCGTTTTGATACCGTCCTTTGCGTTAGAGAGAACACAAGAGATTCTTTGGCTTCTCCACGAGATGCACGATAACGGTGAGTTGCCGAAATGCCGTATCTTTTTAGATAGTCCGCTTGCCATTAAAGCTACAAGACTTTACAACAAATATCCAGGGCATCTAAGTGATGAGCTAGAGTACTCAAGCGGTGATCCATTTTCGTTTGCCTGGCTTGAGACGACAACCACAAGAGATCAATCAATGGCAATAAACAAAGTAAAAGAGCGCTCTATAATAATTGCAGGAAGCGGTATGTGTAACGGCGGGCGTATAATGCACCACTTAAAGCACAGGCTTTGGAATAGCAGAAATTCAGTGATATTTGTCGGGTTTCAGGTTGAAGGAACACTGGGGAGAAGCATAGTAGACGGGCAAAAAAGTGTAAAGATATACGGAGAAGACATAGTCGTAAAGGCTAGGACCTATACGATCAACGGATTTTCAGCTCATGCAGATCAAAAAGAGCTGATTGATTGGATGAGTTCTATTGAGAATTTGAAAAAACTATATCTGATTCACGGTGAGAGAGAGAAGATGGACATATTTGCAGAGGCAATAAAAAAAGAGCTTGGACATGAGAGCCATATTATGGAAGTCGGAAACTCGGTGACGCTTTAAACAGATTCCTCATAACATAGTGTCTTTGCCGTGTACCAGTCGGCAATCTCCTTGTCGCTGTAGTGATATTCTCTTTGAGAAAAAGGTATGACATTGTTGCGGATTTTTGAGCGGATGATGCCCATTATTATAAAGGCAAGTACAAGTGCGAGAAGTGCTATAAAAAAATCATAGAGATACCAAGCGGTCAAAGCAGAAAAGATCGTGGCATATTGCAAAAAGAGCCTCAATATCAGAGCCGTGAACCTGCATCTTTGTGAATTAAGAGCGGGCGTTGGCTCTATTTGCTCTATGAAATCTTCTTGCACTGTTTGTCTATTTTATAACAATAACATCTACGTCAGAGTTTTCTAAAATATCAAAAGCAAAAAAGCTTACGTTTTGCGTTGCATGGATTGAAAGCAGATCGTAGCTTATATCCGAAGATTCATCTTTGAATTTTTTAGGGTTTAAAGAGCTAACAATCGCTGAAGCTGATATATCTGTCTCTTTTGGCAAAGATAAAGATTTCAAAAAAGCTTCTATATTATTTTGAGATTCATCTTTTATGCGAGCTTGGTATTTACCAAGGTCATCCTCTTTAAAACCGAATAGGCCAAGCTTGTCGTCACTTGGAAGATAGAAGAGATTGAGAAGAGTGATCTTTGAGTTTGGAAAAAATTTGACTACTTTTTTAATAGCAGCCGCAGAGTCGTCAGAGAGATCAGTAAGTACCAAAATGTTCTTGTACTCTATTTCATGCTCATCTTTCATCACCAATACAGGAGTCTGCGCATTTTTGATTATCTCTTTTGTGTGCGAACCCATAATGAAATCGCTTAGAAAGTGAGTTTCGCCGCTGTTACCCATAATGATAATATCTGCATCCAATAGTTTTGCACTGTTAGCGACTTCAACCTTTATCTTTCCGTTGACACAGTGAAAGTTCTCTTTTTTGATTTTGCTAAAGTTTTTGCTTAGTTCAACATATCCACGTTCTTGTACGGCGTCTATATCTTCTTTTTTTGAAAAAAATGAGCTATCAATCACGTGAATGACGTGAAGATCACCACCTCTTTTTTGTGTAAAATCAAACGCTTTTTCTAAAACGACATAACTGCTTTTTGAAAAATCTATAGCGACCAATGTTGTGAATTTCTTCATATTGACTCCAAAAGTAAATGATATTTTGTAGTTTTATCATATTGATATAAATAAAACAAGACCTACCGTTTTGATGTCATTATATCTAATTTATATTGGAGTTAGTGTTACTTAGAAAAAAAAAGCAGGAAAAAATAAAAATGTACTTTTAATATCGCCGGTATTATATTTAGAAAATGTACTAAATATAGTTTAGTCATATAGACTTAGATAAGTTGATATAATTTGCATTTATTAACTTTTTTTTGCTAATATTCCTGAAAATTTTAACTTAAAAGGATTCAAAAGATGGCAAAACATCAGTTTCAGACAGAAGCAAATCAAATATTAAATCTTATGATACACTCGCTCTATTCAAATAAAGAGATATTTATTCGTGAGTTGGTCTCTAACGCATCTGATGCGCTTGATAAGTTAAATATGCTGGTATTAACGGATGATGCATATAAAGGCGTTGAATTTTCACCTAGAATAGATATAGTAGCTGACAAAGATGCAAAAACTTTGACTATTAAAGACAGCGGTATCGGTATGAATGAGGAAGACCTTATGAATAACCTGGGGACCATAGCAAAGTCAGGCACAAAAGCATTTTTAGAGCAGATGACAGGAGATCAGAAAAAAGATTCTAATCTTATCGGTCAGTTCGGCGTAGGTTTTTATGCATGTTTTATGGTCGCACACTCTGTTGAGGTTATTACGAAAAAAGCTGCCCAAGAACAGGCCTATTTGTGGAAAAGCAAGGGAGACGGTGAGTTCGAGATAGAAAAAACAACAAGAGATTCTCACGGTACGACTATAATTATGCATCTAAATGATGAAGATGCGGAGTTCTTAGACGCTTACAGAATTGAGAATATCATCAAAAAATATTCAAACCACATCCCTTTCGCGATTTTTATGGATAAAGATAAATATATTCCTGCCAAAAAAGATGATGAGGGCAATGAGACAGAGCCTTCAAGAAATGAGATAGAAAATGTTCAGATCAATCGTGCAAACGCTCTTTGGACAATAGCAAAAAGTGAGATAAAAGATGAGGAGTATAAAGATTTTTACAGCTCGATAGCACACTCTTCGGAGGAGCCTCTTGCTTGGATGCATAACAAAGCAGAAGGAGCAATAGAGTATACGACTCTCTTTTATATTCCGTCAAAAGCACCGATGGACATCTATAGGGTAGATTATCAGACAGGAATCAAACTCTATATCAACCGTGTATTTATTACGGATGATGAAAAAGAGCTTATGCCTACTTATATGAGATTCCTGCGCGGTGTTATAGACTCTAAAGACCTTCCTCTTAATGTATCAAGAGAGATACTGCAGTCAAATGCGGTAATGGCAAAGATAAGAAACGCATCTGTTAAAAAAGTTCTCTCTGAGCTTGCAAAGATGGCTAAGAATGAAAAAGATAAATATGAAAATTTCTTTAAAGAGTTTGGAAATGTACTAAAAGAGGGGCTATACAGCGACTACGGCAACCGTGAGAAGATTTTAGAGTTAATGAAATTTAATACTTTAAAATCAGGTGAGACTGTTATGTTTGAGGATTTCTTGAAAAATGTAGATGAAGAGAAAAAAGAGATCTATTATATTACTGGTAAAACTTCACTCTCAATGCTTAAAAACTCACCTGCACTGGAGAGATTTAAGTCACGCTCTATAGATGTGCTTGTGTTAAATGAAGAGATAGACACAATTGTCTTTCCAATGATCACAGAGTACAAAGAGTACAAGTTTGTTCATGTAAGCGATGCAAAATTCGGTGAGAGCGAAGATGAGAAAAAAGCTGAAGAGGAGAGTGCTAAAGAGTTCGAAGGGCTTGTTAAAGAGTTGAAAAATTCTCTTGGTGATAGCGTAAAATCGGTTGAAGTAACGTTTGATCTTGTAGAATCTCCGGTGAAGCTAAAAGAGGATAAAGAAGACCCTGCTTATATGATGGCTCAGATGATGAAGCAGATGGGACAAAATACTGGTGCGCCGGCTCCTGCTCCGATACTTCAGATAAATCCTAAGCATGAGCTCATTCTTAAGCTTAAAAACTCTTCTGATCAAAATCTTATCAGTGATGCGGCTCATGTATTGTTAGACCAGGCAAAACTTTTTGAAGGTGTTGAACTGGATGATACAGCAGGCTTTATAGCAAGACTAAATAGAATTATAACCAAGGCGGTATAGTCCTGTTTTATGAGTGCATTTGTAGCACTCATAATCTATTTAAACTCTTTTGCCTATAGGCAGTGCAACAATAAAAGAAAGTTATGATATTTTACGTTTATGAATAATGACTATAGAGAAAAAAGACGGCCTGAGAATGCCGAACTTCGACGCAGGATTGATAGACTCTTGATCGAGGGAAGTAACTTTATTGAAAAAAATTTCAGTGATTTGGATATATCTGACTATCGTTATGAGATGAACGAAGCTGTCGAAGAGCTCTCTTTGGATAGAGATACTGTTTTTCAGCTGGTGGAAGATTATATTATTCAGATATTAAAAGCAAAAATAACTTTTTATGAGTATATACATCAACTAAAAGTAGACAAGCTCGAGAATAGACCTTTGGACTACACGGATATTAGAAATTTGGCACATAAAAATCTGGGAGTTGTTAGAAACCTAAGGATTAAAGATGCCGAAAAACTGCTTAAAATAATAATGCATGAAGATGATTTGGACTATCTGAGACTCTGCGTTAAGGCTCTGGAGATCTCAGCTGTCAAGCTTAATCCTCTTTGTGCTTATGAAACACTCAAGCTTATACAAGTAAAAAACTCGCTTTAACTTTACAGAACTTTTTTACTCTTTTCTAAGAGATCTTGAAACCTCTTCAAGCAAATTACTAGGTTTTTTAATGATAACAGGTTCTTCCTCTTGTGCTGGAAGTACGAAAGCAAGGATGATGAAAACAAACGAAAAAATAATACCGGTTAAAACGGTAAGCACTATTTTTAGTTTGAAATCACTCATGGCTTTAGACTAATCCACTTTGTTGAGTCTGTTTGTGGTCATATATATCCAGAACTCTTTGTGAGAATATCCTCTGTTTAAAAAGAATATTTGCAGTATGGCAACTCTGTAAAGAGTAATAATCATTTTGGCGTACGGGATAAAAAGACTAAGACTTACCAGAAGCGACTGCTCTTTATCTCCTTTTGATTTCATCATCTCCGAGATGCCTATGTTTTTACTAAGATAGACACCGAACATAATTGAAAATACAAAATTTAATATAAGCCCAAATATAATATATGCAACAAATTCCTGCTCATTTATTCCGGCGATCATAAACATATTCCTTCTAAATTTAGTAAAGTCATTTTAGCTAAATAAAGCTTTTTTATTCATAAGTTTTTATTTTAGCTTTTGTAAAAAAGGTTCCAAAAGGTATAAGAGAAGCAACAAAGAAAACAATATTTTCTTTAAAAGGCCATTTTGCCTCATGCCATGCCTTTACCAGAAGCATACAAAAGAGTATAAAAAGTATTCCGTGAATCATACCTACTACTTTTACCGCCAATGGCATATCCATAAGATATTTCATCGGCATTGCGATAAGAACAAGTGCTAAATATGAATATCCTTCTATTGTATTTATATGTCCGAATTTGACGACATTTTCATTTTTCATATCTACACCTATATAAAATTTTTATGAATTATATAATCAAAAAGTAACAATTGGACTTTTA
>JBFEYZ010000020.1:0-17524 GCA_041561855.1 Sulfurimonas sp.
ACAAACAACCGTTCCTCTTATTGCAACACACGGATCATGACGTCCTTTGAGAGCGAAATCAACCTCTTCATTTGTAGTCGTAACGGTTTTTTGTTCCTTAAAAATAGACGGTGTAGGTTTAAAATAGACATTCATTACTATCTCGTCTCCATTGCTTATACCGCCTAAAATTCCGCCCGAGTGGTTTGTTACAAAACCGCTGGCTCTTATCTCGTCGTTATTTTTAGAACCCCTCAATGAAGCACTTAAAACTCCATCGCCTATCTCTACGGCTTTAACCGCGTTTATACCCATCATCGCATCTGCAAGCACTGCATCAAGCTTATAGTAAAGAGGCTGTCCAAGACCTTTTGGTGCACCTTTTATAAGGACTCTAGATACTCCTCCGACAGAATCATGCTCATTTTTTGCTTTGAGAATAGCCTCTTTTTGTTCCTCTTCTTTATCGGTATCAAGAGCAAATATGATGCTCTCCTTAGCCGCTTTATAATCAAACTTCTCCGCCTTGATGCCGTCCACTTCACAGATACCGCTTAATACCTCAATACCAAGTTCACTCAACATAAGTTTTGCGATCGCACCTGCCGCGACTCTTGCCGCAGTCTCTCTTGCCGAGCTTCTGCCGCCTCCTCGGTAATCTCTTATGCCGTATTTATGAAAATATGTAAAATCCGCATGTCCAGGTCTGAAAATATCTTTGATATTTGAGTAATCTTTTGACTTTTGATTTGTATTATATATAATCATGGTAATCGGTGTCCCAGTGCTTTTGCCCTCAAAAACTCCGCTTAAAATCTCAACCTTATCATCCTCTTTTCTTGCCGTCTCAAACTCGCTTTTTCCTGGTTTTCTACGGTCTAGTTCACCTTGTATAAACTCTTCGTCGATATTAAGCCCGGCAGGAACTCCGTCAAGCAGACATCCGATCGCGACTCCGTGGGACTCTCCAAAAGTGCTAAACCTTAACTTCTCTCCAAAACTATTCACACTGTTTCCTTATTTAAAAGCTTTACTGCCATCTCAGCAGCTTCTTGCTGAGCAATTTTTTTACTTTTGCCGATCGCTCTCGCATACTCTTTGTTCTCTATAATAACCGCTACCTCAAACTCTTTTTTATGGTCAGGTCCTCGGCTAGCAATTACCCTATACTCAGGTGTCTCCCCGAATCTTGCCTGTGTAAGCTCTTGAAGCGTGGTTTTAAAATCTCTAAACAGTGAATCAAGAGATATCTCTTTATGGTTCTTCTCTATAAGCTCTATGGCTATTTTCCTGACCGCTTCAAGTCCTGACTCCAAATATATCGCTCCCATAACTGCTTCAAAAGCATTTGAAAGAAGAGATGCTTTCTCACGTCCGCCATTATTCTCCTCAGCGTTTGAGAGATAGATATATTCTCCTAGATTTATTGATCTTGCAAGTTTTTCAAAGCCATCTTCGTTTACAAGAGCCGCCCTTATCTTTGAAAGATTTCCCTCGTCTGATTTTGGGAACTTAAAAAATAGATACTCTCCGACTATCAAATCTAAAACAGCGTCACCCAAAAACTCTAGACGCTCATTATCGTAGGGCTGCTTGTGGCTTTTATGCGTCAGCGCTTCGATAATGAGCTTCTCGTTCTTAAACTTATACCCTAAAGTATTCTCAAGTGCTCCTATGTGCTTACTCATTCATTCTCCTCCTTCATCCTCTGTGCTTCTTGTTTTGCCAAAATATCACACCTCTCATTCTCAATGTGTCCGTTATGTCCTCTAACCCATATTGCATTTATCTTATGAGGTTTTGAGGCCTCTATATACTCTCTCCATAGATCAGGGTTTTTCACCTTTTTAAAGTCTCTTCTTATCCAACTCTCAAGCCACTCGTTTATACCTTTTACTACATACGAGGAATCTGAGATTATCTCAACATCACAAGGCTCTTTAAGAGCTTTTAAGCCCTCTATCACAGCTAAAAGCTCCATTCTGTTGTTCGTCGTATGCGCCTCACCCCCATAGATCTCTCTCTCTTTGTTGCCAAATCTTAGAATCACTCCGTATCCGCCTGGCCCAGGGTTTCCAAGAGCACTACCATCACTGAAAAGAGTTATTTTCTTCACTAAAATCCTTATGGTAGTCTCTAACCAAGGAGAGTTCTACTCTTGAACTGTCTATTGTATGGCAGCTGCTGCAGCGGCTAAACGCAAACGGATAAACGACCTTGCAATTATCACAGATATACTCAAATCCAAGCGTAGCATTGGTTTTTGAATCAAGATTTATCAGCACATCAAGCTCAAAAACAGAACTCTTGTTTGCCGCCTTTATATACCCCTTTGCGGTGTATAGCTCCCTTAAATAGCCGTTTTGCATTATTATATCAAAATCCAGATCTTTTTTATCGCAACTCCAAAGCAGATCGACAAGGAGCTCTGCCTTTGAAGTGTCAAAGTTCTCCCATGCAGCCTTTGGGTTGATGCGAAAGATATACTCAAATATAAGATAGTCCAAATGATTGCTGTTTTTATATATCTCTAATAGTTTGTAAGCCTTTTCATCGGGGCTCAACGATGCACTGTTTAAAACACTCAAAGAGTTAAGATAAGCACTTATCGTAGTGACATCTTTTTTCAGCTCGCTCAAAGGCTCTAAAAGTTCAATCGCGGCGTTATAATCTTTCATCTGCTCATAAACAAGCAAAAGATAATTAAGCGCCTGAGGCGTTCGGGGGTTGTTTTTAAGTATCTCTAAAAAGATCTGCTTTGCCCGCTCCAAAAAGCCTGCTTTAAAATATGTTTTGCCAAGGAGAAAAAGAGTATCCCTGTAATTAGACTTATCTCCTACTTTAAGCAGCTCACTGTATATCTCTATACTTTTTTCATAATTTCCGCCTTTTGCATACGAGTTTGCCAGCAACAGCCAAGACTTCTCGGACAACTCTCCCTTTGTGATCAATACCTTGAGCTCATTTTGGGAAGGCAGAGAGTGAAACTGTTTTAAAAACTTGTCAAGATGGCGGTAATCTTCTTTCTTTTTAAGCCTGGCAAACCAGTATGAAAAAAATGTAATGATAAAGACTAGAACAAAAAATATTATTACCCCAAAAAGCGGGTCACGAAATTCTAAAAAAAAAGTATCCATTATTCGTACACCACCACGCCGTAATCATTTTTCAGATTATAAAAGGTGCTCTCGGGTCCTATCTCCAAATCCTTTATTCTTCCAAGCTGGATAATGGAGTTCCTTCCTACCTTGATACCAAATTCGGTAAAAAATTTTTTTATATTTACAAACTTTACATCTTCTACAAACTTATACTCGAACTCTTTATGTAGCCTCATTTTGTCGTATGAAAATATGTGCTCGTTCACATGAAGTCTGTCCGAAGCATATTTTATAGGCAGATATCCCGAAAGGTCTGTTAGTATCTTTTCTACATGCTGATGTTTTTGAGGAAGCGTGTTCTTCTCTATAAAAAGATATTTGTTGTTAAGTTTTAGGTTTCTAGTCTCGCTCCAATACTTGTATGCAGGGTTTGAGACACCGAGTTTTGATGATATTTCTCTCCAGAGCCAGTAAGAGTTTAGTGTATTTGGTAAATTTGACACTCTCCCAGCCCCCTCGGATTTGATTTGTCTTTATTATATACTTTTTTAGTTAAAAGTTACAAGTCTCTAGCGCCTCTGTGGTTAGCTTAGTGAGATGGGCTCCGCCCATTACACCTTATAAATAACATTAAAATACAGCCACAACCCATTTTGTTATAAAGTAGCCGCCTACAAGCAGCCAAGCGAACATAAGAGCAGAGGTATAAACAGGTGCCAATCCAAGTCCTTTAAACTTTGAAAACACTGTTCCGATGCCAAGTGCCGTCATTGCCATTGTAAGCAAAAATGTATCTATCTCATTGATAACGTCTACTATATTTTGTGGAACTATACCTAGTGAGTTGAATCCTGCCATACCGATAAAATAGACCGCAAACCACGGTATTACAAGCTTAACGCCTCCTACTGCACTCTCGTCTCCACTTTTTTTAGCACTCACAGAGAGATATATTCCCAATATGATTAACATCGGCGCTATCATAATAACTCTTGTCATCTTAACTATAACAGCCGAGTTTGCCATCTCTTCGCTTGCTCCTGGGATAGAAGCAGGAACGGCTACGACCTGAGCAACTTCATGAATAGTTCCGCCGACATAGATACCGAACTCTTTTGCACTCATATCAAAAACACCCATGTTATATAACAGCGGGTACAAAAACATCGAGATTGTTCCAAAAAGCACGACCATTGAAACGGCGATTGCCGCTTTATGCTCTTCCGCCTTTAAAACAGGTTCCGTTGCCAAAACTGCCGCCGCACCGCAAACAGAAGCTCCTGAAGCACTGAGCATTGAGGTGTCTCTGTCCATCTTGAAAAACTTCTGTCCTGCCCAAGTTCCGAGTATAAAAGTTGTCGAGAGCATGATCAGCGAGACCATAAATCCCTCTAAACCAACCTCTGCGATCTGCTGAAAAGTAATACGAAAACCGTAAAAAACGATCGCAAATCTCAATATCTTTTTTGCGGAGAATGTAATACCGCCGCTCCACTCTTTTGGAGTGTTGTTGTGAAGCGTATTCGCATAAAAAATCCCGATTACTATCCCTATGACCAGAGGCGAAATACCAAGAGACTTAACAAAATTTATTTCTGAGATCATTGTCGCCGCTGCGGCAAAAATCGCAACAAAAAGTACACCGCTAAAAGTACCTTTTCTGTTCTCTATAGAAAATGGCATTTTACTCCTTTTATAATCTGCCTGAGACAAAAAATATATTATTTAAGGCGAATTATATCAAAAAAGTATCACATTTTATTTTAGCTCGATCTCTAAATCTGAATTGATCGTTTCCTCTTTTGAACCGCTTATCTCTTTGATCTCTTTACGATGTATCCCTTTAGGATCAATACTTTTTGTAACCGACATATATTTATATATCGTATCAGCTCTCCCCTCGGCCAGTTTTTCCAACTCAGACCTCTCGATACTTTGAATATCTACACATCTGCTATAAAGAGCTTTTTTATATTCTACGTCAAACATATCCTCTTTTACGCTCTTCTTAACACTCTCTTTTAAACTCTTTACATCCCCTGCGGATTGAGCGTATATTTTCTCAAGAATCTTAGTCGTCGGATGCTCCTCTTTACTTATTTCAAACACCTTCTGCTTTAGTTTTTTAGCCTTTAGGGCTCTTAAATCCATATCCTTATCAAAAGTAGAAGTTATCGCCAAAGAGAGTTTCGGTTTTTTTAATAAGATATCTACGAGGTTATCGAGCTTCTCTCTTTGAGGCGGAAGAAGCACTGTCTCGCCTGCTTCAAACTCCAAATTTTTTAGTTTCTCGGCATCTATGCCCATCATCGAGCCTAAAAACTTGAACGGGGATGCGACCGCTTTGACAATAAGGTTTGCAAAGGTTTTAATTACCAATGCTCCGTATTTAAAGTCAGGACTATCTATATTTCCCTCTATCGGGAGGTCGATATCAATGACTCCATCCTTATCCTCAAGCAGAGCTATTGCGAAGCCTAACGGAAGCTTTGTAATATTATCATCCTCTATGGCATCTCCCAGTTCTATACTTCTTATAACGACACTGTTTTTACTCTTCAGCTCAGAGTTGTTGATCTTGTACTTCAGGTCTAAAAAGAGCTTCCCTTTGTCTATCTTATAGCCGGCAAACTGTGCGCTGTAACCGCTTACTGAGTTAAGATCCAGATTTTTAAAATTGAAATCTATATCAAGATAAGATTTCACGTCCGAACTATCAAGGCTCCCTTTGAGCTTTGTCGAGCCATATTCGTCCACTACTCCGTCTATATCTACTTCGGTTACCTCTCCCTTTATATTTGAGATGGAGTGTATCTCTCCGTTTAGGTCATGGATGAAAGTCTTAAAATCGATCGGCAAAGAGTAGTCTGCAAAATTTGCGCTGCCCTCTGCCACTTTAAGCTTTACAAGATTAAAAGCGAAAGAGCCCTGTTCATCTTTTTTCTGTGCCTGTTCCTCTGCTTTTCCGCTTTCTTTGCTCTGGCTCTCTTTTACAAGCCCTGAAAAATTCATGCTCTTGTCTTTATTGATAATAGCATCAACATAAAAAGAGTCTAAAAGAAGCTCGTCAATATGCAGTGAGTTTGAATCGCTTTTAAAAGCAAACGATTTAATATCAGCTGCCTTAAAAGATGCCAGTTTGCCTCCGCCTCTGCTCTCGTTTAGTAAAAAATTCTCTATTTTCAGAGTTCCATCCACCGCTATATTATGTTTTTCTTTTTGTTTATATGCGGTTTTGGCACTGAGGCTAAGCGCGCCGTCGTCAATCTTAACATAAGCAAACTCCTCTATATACGGGGTCAGTTCTTTTAAGGATACTTTTTTAATCTCAAAACTTCCGCTCTGCTCAAGCGGCGTATGTTTTATATCTCCCTTGGATCTTATACCCCCTTTGCCGTTGACTCTAAGAGCCATATCGTATGCAAATCTGCTCCCCTCTTTAGAGTTTATATTTTTGGCATGCAGCTCTATTTTGTCTATAGTAGTCTTTGCACCCTTCTCTACCCCTCTGTCCTCAAAAATAACTTTTGCGGAGTTTACGTCAAAGGACTTTAACGCTATTTTATAAGCCTCTTCTCCTTTGCTCTTTGGAGTTTTAGAGCTGTTTTTTGTTGAACTCTTTACCTCATCATTCGGCTCTATAAGCCCAAGCAGATTTATATCTCCTCTTTCATTTCTATCTGCATAAATACTCAGAAAATTTAGAGCTGTTCTATTTATAAAAACCTCTTTTTTCTCTGTATCAACAGCCGCATTATCTATCTTAAAAGCTCCAAATTCAGCAATTTTACTGTCACTGTCTCTTCTTTTTAAAACAAACTTTTCAATAGCTGCATTTGCGTTATGCACAACAACGTTTGTCTGATTATCCTCACTCTTGAGCGTAGCGTTTAGGTCAAAACCGACAACTGCCTCTTCAAGCAGAAGATTATAGGTTTTCAGGTTCTGCGATGCGACCTGATCTATATATGGACGGTAATGGACAACATCAAAATCTTTGCACTTTGTGTATGTCTCTATATTTAGATCGGCATGTTGAACGCTTCCGCCTGAGCTGCATCTAAATCTACCGTTTAAAAGCAGTTCTATGTCGTAAAAAAACTTCTCTTCTCCTGCCAATGTTACGTTTTTAAAATCTACGCTCAGCTCATTCAGCTTCGTTTTCACACTTGGCTCTACACTCTCATCATTTAGATTTACGGCTATCTTTTTGAGTGAAATATCATCTATCTTTACACTCCAATCAATACTGCTTTTTGTAGCATTTGTCTCTTTTTGTGTCGTTTTTTCTTCCGGAGCAGAAGCTTGGGCTTTAATATAACCGATCCAGTCTATTTCTCCCTCTTTGTCTCTTTTTATCTCTGCATTAAGCTGCTCAAGCTCTACACTTTTGACATAAACATCATGCATCATAGGCTTTATAGTCACACCGTCGATATTTAGTGAGAGAAGTTTTAAAATATCCTCATTTTTAGCTTTTGGCTTCACTCTTAGATTTGTTAACCTAAGATTTGCATTGTCTATCTTCGTGCTATTTAGGTCATCTAGATTTACATAGTAATCTGCGCTCAGATCCAAAGCCCCGTCAGCTATCTCAATGCCTATGTCGTCTTGTATATATTTCCAGTTAGTATATAGTTTGACCGCATCAAATTTAAGATTTCCCTCCACTTTAAGAGGGCTTAGGCTTAATAGATCACCCCTAAATGCTATCTCTCCTCCATCGCTTAGAGCGGTGTTAAACCTAAGGGCTGCGTCGCTTGAGGTAATATCTTTTGTATCAATATCAATGAGCTTGAAACTAATGGGAGCCAGAGAGAGCTCAAATTTCGTACGGGGAGTAAAATCTTCGTAGTTTACGCTTCCGTTATCTACGATAAATGTATCAAAAATGACTCTAGGCAGCTTTAGCGGCTCCTTGTCGGCATCATCTGGAGAGTCGTCTTTTTTGTGTTTTATTATTTTGTTGAAATTAAACGTTTTATCTTTGTAGTAGCTGATTAAAATTTGAGGCCTTTGCAGTACAACGCTCTTTACATGAAGAGCTGCCATAAAAAGAGAGTGAGGCTCCATATCTATGAGAAGCATATCTAGCGATGCAAGAGTCTCTTTTTCAAGTGTCTCAAGCACTATTCCACGTATTTCCATCTTAAAATTAAAGGGATTAAAGTAAACGTCATCTACCAACAGTTTTGAGTTTGTCTCTTGTGCAACAATATTCTCAAGCTGAGACTCTACAATAAGGGGAAGGAGTATAAATCCAAAAAGCGTGTATAAAATAAAACTAACGCCTAAAATTTTCTTTAACATAGACAGGCCTTTAAAACGCAAGTTTTAAAGTCTATCTAATTGTTTTTTAAACTACTATTATTTCGCTTCTTCAATTATGTCCACTCTAGGATATGCAAAAGTAGCATCTCTAAAGACTACTATCTTATCCTCGTGTCCTACCGCATAAGCACGTACCGTTATAGGGATAATAGTATCATGTCTTGCATCATCTGCAAGTTTATCATAAGTCCTCAACACGACTATCTTTTTCTTTTTAACACCTGGCGTAACGCTAAAAGGCTCTGTCGGTTTTAAAATCTCCAGTTTTCCTTTCGTATCTTTTGGAAGAGTTACGTCAAAATAAAAATCCATCTTCTCATTTTGCGTATTTTGCATTAAAAAGACATAGGCATTATCCACAGCGACCCTTCCATCAGACTCTTTTGAGACCGAATAAAGCCTGTTTTCTTTGTTAATATTTAAAAGCATATGCTCTTTATTGCTTCCCATCATTACCATTGCAGCCGCAAGACCCACCAGCAAAACAACATACGCTATAATTTTTGGACGAAAATATTGCGTCTTGCCTTTTTTATCTATTATCTCATACTCGCTTGACCAAGTTACAAGCGAAGGTTTGCCGAGTTTGCCCATGACCACGGTACATGCATCCACACATTCCAAGCAGTTGATACACTCGAGCTGAAGTCCTTTGCGGATATCAATATGTGTAGGACAGACGGTAACACAACTTTCACATGCAGTACACTCCGCATGAGGCTCAAGCTCTTGAAGATCTTTTTGCTTTGTAAATACCTTCTCTTTCTCATCGTTATAGATATGACCGCCGCGATTAGTGTTATACAGAGCCATTACGGTATGCTCATCATATAAAACAGACTGAACTCTAGAGTATGGGCATACGTAGATGCAGTAATCTTCTTTTAAAAAAACAATGTCATATATAAGAAAAAGTGCCGATGACAAAAGCGTTCCGACCAAGATCATATGATCAAACGGATCAGCCAGATAAGCAAAAAAATCTTCCGGCGGGACAAAGAACCAGAGAAGGTTTGCACTTGCTACCAATGAGAGAACAACCCATATCAAAATTGCAACTGCTCTTTTGACCTTGTTTTGAGGGATGCTCATGTCGGGCTCTAGCTGTTTGTTCTTTATACGTTTTCTGAGTTTTAAAATCTTTGTCTCTAAAAGATCACGGTAAATTACCCTAAAGATCGTCTGAGGACATATCCAGCCGCAAAATACGCGCCCGCCCATAACTGTCATCCCGAAAATTCCCAGAAATAGTATCATTAGTAGAAACGGAAGAAGGTAGAGCTCCTGCATGTCAAACTTTACAAATGCAAGATGTAGCTCCAGCTTGTCAAAATTTAGTAAAAAAAAGTGCCCCTCATCCACTTTTATCCATGGCAATACCAAAGCCACTACCGTTAAAAAAATGAATAAATAATATCTTTTTATTCTCCAAGGAGTCGGCAATTTCAAGCCGACACTCTCATCTTTCATATTAACTCCTGCCTATATTTTGACAACATTATACCAAAATATTATTTTTAATTACGTAACATAATAATAATTATAATCTTTTAATAGATTATTGAAAGTCAATTTTATGCTCTATTTTGATAGAATAAAACCAATATTTATTTTAGCAAATTCCTATATAAAAGATATTTTATGACGACAAAAGAGTATATCTTAAAAACTATAAAAAACAGGCCGCTTATTATTGACGGTGCTATGGGCACACAGCTGCAGCAAAGAGACGAAAAGATTCCAAAAGAGGCTTGGCAGGGCAATGAAGGATGTAACGAACTACTAAATGTAACCTGCCCTGAAGTTTTAAGCGAAATTTTCCATGCTTATCTAACTGCAGGGGCAGACCTTATTACAACAAATACATTCGGCTCATTTTCTTGGGTTTTGGAAGAGTACGGTATCGGAAATCGAGCATACGAACTCACACGTGCCGGTACAGAACTTGTCAAAAAAGAGTGTGCAAAGTTCAGCACTCCGCAGCACCCAAGATTTGTATTAGGCTCTATCGGACCGGGAACAAAACTCCCGTCACTCGGGCATATAGCTTATGATGAGATGTACGAAGGGTATACCGAATTTTGTCTAGCACTAATTGACGGCGGAGTAGATATTTTCCTGCTTGAAACCTGCCAAGACCCGCTTCAAATAAAAGCAGCTCTTCATGCGTGCCAAGAGGCTTGCAGACAAAGAGCGGTAGAGATTCCGATCATGGTCTCGGTGACTATTGAGCTTAGCGGGACAATGCTTATCGGAACCGATGCCTCGACAATAGCTGCTATTTTAGAGCCTTTTGACATCATTTCACTTGGATTTAACTGCGGTACAGGGCCGGAGCAAGTTGAGAAACACATAAAGACTCTAAGCGGATTGTGGCATAAGCCCATAAGTGTTCACGCAAATGCTGGACTTCCTCAAAACCGAGGAGGATATACATACTATCCGATGGGACCCGATGAATTTGCAGATAAGCAGGAGAACTTTTTAAAATATGACGGCGTAAGCTTTTTGGGAGGATGCTGCGGAACAACACCTCAGCATATTCGCGCCCTTGTAAACAGAGTTTCAAATACTGCGCCGAAAGAGCCTTCCGGAATTCAAGACAACTCACTTGCATCGCTTTTTAACACTGTCTCTTTAACGCAAGAGTCATCCCTGCTGCTTGTCGGCGAGAGAAGTAATGCAACCGGTTCCAAAGCATTTCGCGAGCTTCTTTTAGCAGAAGATTATGAAGGAACACTAAGTGTTGCGCAACAGCAAGTAAGAGTCGGTGCGCACGTTCTAGATGTAAGCGTTGGGTTTGCTGGGCGCGATGAGACAAAAGATATGAACCGCGTTATGAACCTTTATGCTCAAAAAATCGCTCTCCCGCTTATGCCTGACTCCACACAAACGGCGGCACTTGAAGAGGCACTTAAGCTCATCGGCGGCAAACCAATTATAAACTCCGTAAACCTTGAAGACGGCATAGAGAAGTTTGATGCGGTTTGTACTTTGGCTAAAAAATTCGGTGCTGCTCTTGTTTGTCTTACAATCGATGAAGAGGGCATGGCAAAAACAGTTGAGAGAAAACTTGAAGTCGCAGAACGCATCTATGATCTTGCTACCAAAAAGCATGGCATAAGAGCCGAAAATCTGGTATTTGACCTTCTTACTTTTACACTCGGAAGCGGTGACGAAGAGTATGTGGATGCTGGGATAAACACAATTGAAGCGATACGCGAACTGCGCAAAAGACATCCTGAAGTAGGCGCTATTTTAGGTCTGTCAAACATCTCTTTCGGGCTTGACAAAGATGCACGTCCATACCTCAACTCTATGTTTTTGCATCACTGTACACAGGCTGGACTTACAAGCGTCATTATCAATGTTCAACACATTATTCCAATTAATAAGATCTCAAAAGAGGATCAGGAGATATGCGACAACCTCATATTTAACCGTAAACCGAACTCTGCCGCTCTTTTTGAGTTTATAGAGCACTTCAGTACAAAAGAGGCTGTTGACAATCAGGCGGTAGATGAAGCTTATCTTGCAATGAGCGATGAAGAAAAGATCGCAAAACTTCTTATGGACGGCGATAAAGAGAGGATGATACCGCTAGTTGAAGAGGCGCGCCATAAAATAGCACCTGAGAAGATTGTCAATGAGATACTCATTAACGCAATGAAAGTAGTTGGAGAGCTGTTTGGTTCCGGTCAGATGCAGCTGCCGTTTGTTCTTCAAAGTGCCGAGACTATGAAAAAAACGGTTGATTATCTAAACCCTTACCTGCCGAAAATAGATAAAAAAGTAGACACGACGCTTATCCTTGGAACAGTCAAGGGCGATGTTCACGACGTGGGCAAAAATCTTGTAGACATCATCCTATCAAACAACGGCTACAAAGTAATCAACTTAGGAATTAAAGTCGAGCTTGAAGATTTTGTAAAAACACTTAAAGAGTCAAATGCCGATGCTATCGGAATGAGCGGACTTTTGGTAAAGTCGACGCAGGTTATGAAAGAGAATCTTGAAGCTCTCCAAAGAGAGGGAATAAAAATTCCAATCCTATTGGGCGGTGCCGCACTCACACGTTCTTTTATAGACGACTTTTGCCGCCCATACTATGACGGACCTATCTTTTACTGCAAAGATGCGTTTGACGGCGTAACATCCATGAGCCGCATCGAGGCAGGAAATTTTGATACCGATCTACATGGCAAAGAGGGTGAAGAGAAGCTTGTAAAAGTAAAGGAAGAGGTTGTAATTCCGCCGTTTGAAGAGCTGAAGATGCCTTCTCGCGATGTTGAAGTACCTACCCCACCGTTTTGGGGAAGACGTGAACTAAAACTTACACCCAAGCAGATAGAGATGGCGTTTGAGTGGATCAACCATAAGCTTCTTTTCAAATCCCGCTGGGGATACAGCTCTAAAGGACTGACCAAAGAGGCTTATCAAAAACAGCTTGACGAAGTTGTCTGGCCTGCATACGAGAAACTAAAAGCACAATTTCTTGATGAACAACTATTTGAACCGACAATCATCTACGGATATTGGCCATGCAGAAGTGATGACAATACGCTGCTAATATTTGATGAGAGCGAAGGCTATAACAGCGAAAGCGAAATCAACCGTGAACCGCTTTATGAAGTTATAGGTAGAGCAAAAGAGAAATTCACATTCCCACGCCAGTCAAAGCAGCCACACCGTGCACTTAGCGACTTTTTCCACAGAGACAGACACGACGTGGTGGCATTTACCTGTGTCAGTGCAGGATCAAAACTTAGTGAAGTCGAGCGAGAGATCTATGCAAGAGGCGAATATACAGAGTATTACCAGTTTCACGGTCTTGGCGTAGAACTTGCAGAAGCGCTTGCAGAAATAGCTCATAAACAGATAAGACTTGACCTAAATATATCAGAAGGCGAAGGAAACAGCTTAAGCGATGTACAGATGAACAGATATCAGGGTTCTAGATACTCGTTTGGCTATGCTGCATGTCCGGATCTTGAACTAAATCGTCCGCTCTTCAACCTTCTTCGACCTGAAGAGTTCGGGATTGAACTAAGCGAAACATTCCAGATTCATCCCGAGCAGTCAACCTCTGCACTTGTCGTTTACCATCCGAATGCAACATACTATAATATATAAATATGTTGCTTTTTGTATTCCTACTTAAATTTTGTCATTAATTGACAAAATTAACTCCCATTTAGAGCTACTTAGTACTATAATGTTTCAAACAAAACATAAGGATTGAACGATGAAAAAAATAAAATTTATGCTTTTTGCAATAGCATTTGGAGTGAGCTCTCTTTTTGGAGGTGTTTATAATGTCGATGCTTCTCACACCAATGTTACTTTCTCTGTAAAACATATGATGATAAGTACGGTAAACGGAGAATTTGAAAAATTTGAAGGTAGTTTTGAACTTGATGATGAGACAAACAAGCTTGTTGCTCTTAGCGGAGAGATGGATGTTGAGTCAATCAATACTAATATTGCAAAAAGAGATGCGCATCTAAAATCAGATGAGATATTCAATGCAGAGATGTATCCTAAAGTCACTTTTGTCCTGGACAAAGTAGAGGGTGACAAAGCATACGGAAAATTAACAATAAAAGGTACGACAAAAGATGTTGAACTTGATTATGAGTTTGGCGGCACTATCACTGACCCATGGGGCAGACAGAGAGCAGGACTGAGCCTTAGCGGAAAAATAGACAGAAGAGATTATAACATTACATGGAATCAGGCACTTGAGGCGGGCGGTGTAGTTGTTAGCGAAATAGTTAAACTCAACATTGAAATACAAGGTATTTTAAAAGCTGAAGATGACTTTTAAAATATAAAACAATTTACTTATTCCAAGGCTGGAGAAATCTCTCTCTAGCCTCTTCTTCTATAACTTAGAGCTTCTAGGATATGCCTCTTTTGAATATTTTCACTCTCGTCTAGATCTGCTATTGTTCTTGAAACCTTTTGAATCTTTTTTATACTCCTAAAAGAGAGTGCAAACTGCTCTATTGCCCTGTTTAAAACATATTTTGCATCATCATCAAGTATACAATACTTTTCGATATCATCATCACTTAACTTTGCGTTAAAATCTCTCTGCATTCTAGCTTTTACCCTTTTGTGAACCTTTATGACTTCTGCATGCATCTCTTTTGAACTTACGACAGCTCTATCGTTTTGACTAGAATGCTGCATTACGACGCAGAGATCTATCCTGTCCAAGAACGGATCGGAGAGTCTGTTTTTGTATCTTTGTACTTCAAGTTCACTGCATCTGCACTCTTTGTGCTCATTTAAAAGATTGCCGCAAGGGCATGGGTTCATAGCACCTACAAATAAAAAATCACTCGGATACTCGACTTTTGAGTTCACTCTTGATATTCTTATCTTGTTATCCTGCAAGGGCTCACGAAGAGCTTCAAGTACGGTACGGGAGAAGTGAGGAAGCTCATCAAAAAAAAGCACTCCCCTGTGAGCAAGACCGACTTCTCCTATCTTCGCCTTATGACTGCCGCCTCCAAATATACTTGCTGTAGTAGATGAGTGGTGAGGTGCACGAAAACTTCTTAGAGGTCTGAACTCAGGCTCTTTAGCTTCAAGAACGTCGAGCTTTGCTATATCTAAAATATCATCACCGCTAAGAGGAGGCAGGATATATCTCAGTCTCTGGGCAATCATGCTCTTTCCACAACCCGGGCTGCCCTCAAGAAGCAGATTGTGAAATCCTGCAGCACTTATGAGTGCTGCTCTTTTTGCAACCTCCTGCCCTTTGACATCTAAAAAATCTTCCTTATAACCCTCATCATAAAAATACTCTTCTTCGTTAAGTTTATAACATGGATAATCTATCTTTTTATAACTGCAGTTAGGTATGGCGATCGCATGGTTTTTAAGCATATCTATTGCTTCATCCAATCTTTTAACTCCGTAAAACTCTACTCCTGCGATCTTTGAGAGCTTATCCAGACTCTCAAACGGAACAACTGCTTTTTTAATAATCTTTTGATTTGCAAGCGATAGTATCAACGGGTATAGCTGGATATTTTCCTTGACTGCTCCATCAAGCCCCAACTCCCCAAACACAAACCACTCACTAAAATCATCATCAATATAGTCAAGTGCTATTAACAGAGCAATGCTTAGATCAAACTGGCTGCCCTCTTTTTTAACGTCACTTGGAGCAAGATTTATCGTGATTCTTTTTGGAGGGAATGTAAACTCATTGCTAAGAAGTGCAGATTTTACACGCTCTTTCGCTTCATTTATGGAAGCGCTTGCCATTCCTACGACACTGAAGGAGGGGAGTCCTTTTGTTAGAGTAGATTCAACATGCACGACTTTCGCTTCGATGCCCTCATAAGTGGCGCAAGAGACAGTTTTCATAGTATCAACCTCTATTAGATTGATACTATTTTACTATTAATATTTTTAGATGTTATAAAATATGACAAATTGCCATAAAAAAGTTAGATTTTGGAGAGTTTTTTCTCTTTTTGCATTCTTTTATACTCTTTTTCAAACTTCTTTCTTCTTGAGTATGAGAGCTTATCTATAAATAAGATGCCCTCCAAATGGTCCATTTCGTGTTGAATTGCAATACTAAGCAATCCGTCCGCTTCTATCATTTTTGTATTTCCGTCTCTGTCTTGGTAATTAACGGTTATACTCTCATGTCTATCAATATCTTCATAGAAACTCGGAACACTAAGGCATCCTTCCTGATAAGTAGTCACTCCCGTTGTTTGGGTAATGACCGGATTTATCATCTCTATAAGTGTATCAATCGACTGCTCGTCATTTTCATCAGGAATATTTAAAATCAAAGCTCTTTTGGCATGTCCTACTTGAATTGCCGCAAGACCTATTCCGTTTGAGCCAATCATTGTATCATACATTGCATCTAAAAGTTGATGTAGCTCCTGATCGAACTTTTCTATACTTTTTGACTTCTCTTTTAGCCTCTTATCCGGGTACTCTACTATTGTTAACTTCATCTTTCTATATAAATATCACTAACTGTTTCTAAGTAAAACCGCATAATCCATATTAGGGTTTTCATATGCCTTCTCAACACCGTCCATTGAGCTTACAATAATCTCTTCTACAGAGTGATTTTCCGTAACATCTGTAATACCTATGGATATTTTAAGCTGAATCTCACGATCTGCTAAAAAGAAGTTGGAGTTTGAGACAAGCTCGCACAATCTCTCACTTGCTTTTTTTGCACTCTCTATATCCGTATGCTTTAGAAGCATAGTAAAGACTCCGTTACCGTAGTGAGCTACAGTGTCACTTCTTCTTGAAGTCTTTAAAAGAAGTCTTGCAACAGTTTTTGTCATAAGCATAATCGCTTTTTCGTTGTTAACGCTTGCTTTTAAATCGCGTGATAGTTCGATCATAATAAGAGAACTTTTATGCTTGAACTTTTTAATCAGTTCTATCTCTTGCTCGATCTTCGTCATCAGATAACGCTTATTGTAAACACCGTACTGATTGTCGAAAATAGTCTCATTCTCTACATTTTTTATTATCTTGGCGGTATCATCGTACGCACTCTTTATTGTACCGCTCTGCTTTTTCAAAATAGCATTGAGTTTTGATATGTCAGACTCTAGAGATGCCGCAACACTCCTTACTGCCTGATTCTCAGAGCTTGCTTCAAGCTCTTGCTTTCTTTTATCCAATATCTTGGTCATCAAAGACATGTTTTTATACAGATTTGCCGTAACACTTAAAATATTCTTTATTGATGAAAAGCCCTGTTTTAGGCTCTGTTCAAGCATAATAGAGTTCTCATCCTCATTGCTCTCTTCCAGTTCAAGAACAGATACAATATGGTTGCGAGTGTTTTGACTTTTGTCTTCCAACAGTCTGTCAAAATATAGAGAAAAGTTGTTTGGAGTCGGCGGCAGGCCATCTTTCATTAACGCATTTAAAACCTCTTTTGAATACGCTTCCAACTCTCCTTCAGGTTCATGCATTATCTCTTTATCTGTTACCGCTGCAGATGGCTTAGCATCCGTAGTGCTACGGCGTCTACTTCTTAAAGCTCCTGACATACCAGCTCCTTTAGTTACCTAATCTTTACTTTTTTTCAACAACACTTCGTCGAT
>JBFEYZ010000021.1:0-17267 GCA_041561855.1 Sulfurimonas sp.
AAAAAAATACCATAAAGACAGAGGCGAGATCGCCGTAGGATATGAGGAGTTCGCTCTTGAAATGGCTAACGCGTGCGATAAATTCGAGTTTATGAGTTTTGACTATGGGGAGATGCAGGCGCGCCCGGACTTTTCGCTGAGAGTCTACTCTAAGCATGACGTTATCCCGTTTTTTGACGAGAACATAAAGAGAGATGAACTCTTTGCAAAGTCCGACATAACTTACGATGTGACGTTTAAGCACGTAAAAGATGCTTACATAGAGGCAGGAGTAGAGTTCATAGAGCTTAAGGCTCAGATGGCGGCACTTGTAAATATGGGGATTTTAGAGCTTTTGGAGATACTTAAAGAAAATGTCCAAGAAGAGATATATAAACAAGAACTAGAAAAAGTAAAGATACTTATAATGCCTAATTTTCTTGGTGAGCGCTTTAAGATGATAAGGTTTAGAAAGAGTTAAAAGGGAAAGTGCACTGCACTTTCCGCTCTTTACATATTGTGGATTATTTTTATAAGCTCTTCAGGTCTGTTTGAAGCAGTAATAGCAGTCTCTTTAGTGACGATCTTCTTGCGAAGAAGAGCCAGAAGCTGGTCTGTTTGAGTCGTCATATTTGTCTCATTTTGGTTTAGCTGCATTTGAGAGTAGATCTGGTGAACCTTGTCTTCTCTGATCAAGTTCTGGATAGCAGGATTTGCTATTAGAACCTCTTGCGTAGCAACAATCCCGCCTCCGATTCTCGGCATTAGAGATTGCGAGATAACCGATATGAGCGATGATGCAAGCTGTGCTCTTACCTGTGCCTGCTCACCCGCATCAAAAACGTCGATAATACGGTTTATGGTCGCAGGTGCAGAGTTTGTATGCAGAGTTCCAAAAACTATGTGACCCGTCTCAGCGGCAGTCAGAGCAGCGGATATTGTCTCTTTATCCCTCATCTCACCGACTAGGATAACATCCGGATCTTGTCTGAGGGCAAATTTAAGTGCCGTAGAGAACGAGTTTGTATCTGCACCGACCTCTCTTTGCGAAAATAGAGATTTGATATTTGTATGAACAAACTCTACCGGGTCTTCAATAGTGATAATATGCTTGTTCGCCGTAAGATTGATCTCATGAAGCATAGAAGCCAGAGTGGTAGATTTACCGCTTCCCGTAGGACCGGTTACTAGAATAAGACCTTTTTCTCTTTTGACAAGCTCTTTGAAGATCGGGTTGTTGTTGAACTTCTCAAGAGGCGGGATATCAATCGGAATCATACGAAACGCACAGGCAATACCGCCGATAGTTCTGTAGTAGTTTGCACGAAAACGACCGATGTTTTCAAGTTCAAAAGAGAAGTCAAGCTCGTTTTTCTCTTCAAAAATCTTCTTTTGCTTGTCCTCAATAAGGGCATAAGCCATCTCTTCAATCTCTTTTGCATTTAAAATAGGAAGATTAAGCGGTTTTAGAGATTTGTCTATTCTTATTTGAGGTTCACTTCCGGGAACAAGATGCAGATCCGAAGAGTCAAAGTGTAAAACACTTTTGAGCAGTTTTTTTATCTCTATTGGTTTTTTTGTTTCATCACTCATAACAGGTTTCCTTTAGTTTTATTAGATTTACTATTATCGTGCAAACGCAGCACTATTACTCGATTATTTTAGGGACGACAAAAAAGCCGTCATCGCTAAGTGGAGAATTTTTAAGTATGCTTTCGTTTATCTCCGTATTGCAGTGCGGAGAATCCTCTCTTAAAAACGTCGCATCATTGCTCATTGCAAATTTGTCGTCTACGCCTTCGGTGTTCAGTTCACTTAAATTGTCTACAAAGCTAACGATCTCGGAGAGCTGGTTTATAATCTCCTCTCTTTTATCATCTGAGACTTTTAAAGACGATAATTTTTCCAATCTCTCTAGCAGTTTGTCATCTACTTGCATCTATTTTGTCCTCTACTCTTTTTGGGCTTTGTATCTGCCCTTTTGTAAGATTGTAGCAAAAAAAATCTATCTATTTGATGAAACTTTAACAAACTATGCGATATTATTTTGAACTTTTGGTAAATTGTTGATTAAAAAGGAATATTTTTGAGTCTAAAAGAGAATATAAACATGGTTAAAGAGGAGTTAAACTCCGAAGAGAAGTTTTTTGAAAAAGCGGTAATGACTGAGAAGTTCGTAAAAAAATATAAAAATGTTATGATAGCTTCAGTTGTTGCTGTAGTTCTGGTAGTTGGAGCAAACTTTGCATACGATATGAATAAAGAAGGCAAGATATTAGCTGCAAATGATGCACTCTCAAAACTATACTCAAACCCTGGCGACAGCGCCGCTCTTTCCGAGCTCAAAAGATTAAGTCCCAACCTGCATGACGTGTGGTTATATTCACAAGCAATTGCCAATAAAGATATGGAGTCTCTTAAAAGCCTCAAGAGTTCAAATGCTATGATCATAAGCGATCTGGCTAAGTATGAACTGGCAGCGGATCCTGCTGCTCTTGAAGAGTATGCATCAAAGCAAAATGCTATATACAGAGATTTGGCACTTGTTAAAAGTGCTGTAATGCTGTTAAATGAGAATAAGGTAGATAAAGCTAAAGCTGTACTTTCAAAAGTCTCGGCAGAGTCATCTTTAAATGAGCTGGTGTCCGTTCTTAAACATTATGGAGTGAAGTAGTATTTTGAAAATTTTATATATAGCGATAATCGCATTTTTACTATTTGCATTCAGTGCGTGCAGTTCTAAAGAGGTTTTTAAGCCGACTGACGTCAAAGATGATTGGGAATACTGCGGAGGAAGCGACGTGGCAATCGAAGGAGTCGCAGCAGATGCGGCACTTGTTGAAGATAGAAAAGTCATGGTAAAGGGCAAAATAGTTGATATAACTATTCCCGAAGATCAAAAGCTTTTAGGGTACAGCGACGGATGGGTTATGAGTGCGGATATAGACGGAAACCTTACTCTTCAGTATGCAACAGACAGCCAGATGGTTGAAAAATTCAGTTTAAAAAGAACTATAGCAACGGCAGGGATAAAAAATGACCTCTTGGCAGTTCTTTTTGCAAACAACGAGATGGCGCTTTACTCCATAGCCGATAAATCGCTTCTCTTAAAAGAGCAGGGAAATGCTCCGATTGTTGTAAACTCCAAGATCATAAAGCCATATATAAGAGATGATCTGGTTCTTTTCTCGACGCTTGACGGAAAAGTGGTTATTATAAACTCACAGACTAAGAAAAAACTGCGAACGGTTATAGTAAGTTCCGAAGAGCACTTTAACAATGTAATATACTTCAATCTTTTGGACAACAAAATAATCGCTGCTACAGGACACAAGATACTCTCTCTGGGACAAAAAGAGATCAGAGCAGATTTTGATATAAGAGATGTCGTTTCAGATGATAAAAATATTTTTGTAGCGACAAAACAGGGTGAAATTGTCTCTTTAAATTCAGATCTTCAGAAAAATGCATCCGTAAAGTTTCCTTTTGCCCACTTTTTAGGGATGATAGTTCACAATGAGAAGTTATATGCTTTGGAAAAAGAGGGATATATCATAGAGCTTTCAAAAGATCTCTCTGAACACGCTGTTTATGAATCATGTGTAGACGAGGGATATCTCTATATCGATGGAAAGATTTTCTTTGTGGACGATGAGTATATATCAGTAGAGTAAGTGATGTCAAATGAGCTAGAGGCTTTTATTGAGTATATTAGCGTTATAAAGGCTCTTAGCAAAAAGAGCGTTCAAGCATATACAAGCGATTTAACGGCTCTTGAGCAGACTCTTGGCAAACCGCTTATAGAGTTGGATTCTGCTTCGCTGTTTAGCGCTCTTGGCATATATAAAAACAGAAGAACTCTAAACAGAAAACTCTCTTCTGTAAACGCTTTTTTTGATTTTTGCTACAAGAATAGATTTTCAGATGAAAAAACAAAACTGAAATTCTCCAAAATACCAAAATTACTTCCTAAGTTTCTCTCCTTTAGAGATATCCAAAACGGGCTAAACCTTATTGACAAGACTACTCTTAGCGGAGTTAGGGACTATGCACTGATCCTTTTTTTGTATGCAACCGGTACTAGGATAAGTGAATGTCTGGCTCTAAAAAGAGAGGACATTGAGGGCGAGTGGCTTCATGTCAGACACGCAAAGGGAGAGAAGGAGCGTATGGTTCCAATAGCAAAAGTCGCAATCAAGGCTTTGCAAAGTTACTTAGATGAGAAAAAGAGAGACGATGGGTTTGTCTGGTCAAATTACAAGGGCGGAAGACTCAGCCGTATATCAGCCTACAAGATCACTCAAAAGTATTTGGGAGTATCTCCGCATGTTCTGCGTCATTCATATGCGACTTCACTTATATCGGGAGGAGCAGATTTGCGTGTAGTTCAGGAACTATTGGGGCATGCTTCACTTTTAACCACACAGATATATACTCATATTCAGAAGCAGGATCTCAAAGAGACAGTCGAGGTGTGTCACCCTATGGCGAAAGAGAGCATATGAACAGAGTAAAAAACGCTTTTTTTTCAAGACCTTTTTTAGAGTCGCTCTTTTTTGTTCAAAACAAGTGGCATCAACACGGGGTTCTAGTGCATACTATTCGGGTCTTGTACTATACTTTAAAGGCGGGCGAGCTTAGATTCTTCGCAGCAGCGCTTCTTCACGATATAGGCAAGCCGGTTTGTGCATATAAAAAAGATGATGAAGATATAGAGTTTGGCGAATACAGCTTTACGGACCATGAAGAGAGAAGTTACGAGATAATCAAAAGTTGGCCGTTTGTAAGCGATTATACAAAACAGATAGTGCGTTATCACTACCTAATACGAGATATTAAAAAAAGCAAAGAGGAAGATATGCCCAGATATGAGAGTAAAAAAAAGATATGGGATAGTCTGGATTCAAGTCTGAAAAAAGATCTGGAGAAATTTTTGTTATATGATGATTTTGGAAAAGGAAAAAAAAGAAGATGAGTCTCCCTCAAAATTAGCACAAATGTAACAAAAAGTGTATAAAATTTATTTTTATTTAAGTTAAAGGTTTGTGATGAAAAAGTTTACGCCTATTTTGCTTTTGCTTCTGTTCGTTGGAGTAATAGCAGTTATATTTTTCTCTTTAGCATACTCTAAAAGGATGATCGTGGTAAAAGATGGGAATCTTAAGCAGCTACCCATTGAGATGGAAGTGGGCATCTACCAAGACAGCGATTGCGGTATGGTGATAAATGATCTTAGAGATGCATCTCAAGTTATTGTAAAAAGCGGAAGAAGCTGGTTCTTCCACGATCACGGTGGATTTGTAAAATGGCTCGAAGACAAGGAATTTAGAGACAGTGCAAAGGTATGGGTGATGAGCAGAGATACGAAAAGATGGATAGATGCGAAAGATGCATTTTACTCACTAACCGATGAAACTGCAATGGGATACGGCTTTGGTGCATATGAAAAAAGGACAGAAGAGCTTATCGATTTTGATACAATGCGTATTAGAGTTTTAAGAGGCGAGACCTTGCAAAATCCAGCGATTAGAAAACAGCTTTTAGGAAAATAGAAAAAGAGAATGGAAACGGTAAATATTTTAAGCATTATCAGCATTGCTTTTTTGGGCTCGTTTGGACACTGTATAGGAATGTGCGGCGGTATAGTCTTAGCATATTCGACTATAAAGATTGATCCTGAGAGCTCTAAAGTCTCACAGTCTACGGCACATCTGCTATACTCGCTGGGGAGAGTGTTTACCTACTCTGTTTTAGGTGCAATTTTTGGAGCATTAGGCGGAGTTGTGACATTTAGCAACACGGCAAACGGCGTTATGCTTATTGTTGCCGGTATAGCTATGGTATTGGCGGGCCTCTCTTTGATGGGGAAGATCAAGTTTCTTACATTAATTGAGCATTCGTTTTCTTCATCACCGTTTTATAAAGATATGTTCAAAAGAGTCTTAAACTCCAGATCAAACTTTAGTTTTTTTACCCTTGGTATGCTAAACGGTCTTCTGCCGTGCGGGTTTGTATACTTTTTTGCTATAACTGCGGCAAGTACCGCCAGTCCTATTTACGGAGCTTTAGTTATGGCAATATTTGGTCTGAGTACAATTCCTGCAATGTTTTCACTCGGGTTTTTAGCATCGCTCTCCAGTGCTACAAATTTTAGAAATATGATGATGAGCCTCTCATCTTTTGCAGTAATAATTTACGGTGCATACACCCTTTACAACGGATATGACTATATAATCAGAGCTGAAAAAACATTGACAGAGTGTCATAGTAAATAAATTTTATATTTAAACTGCTATAATAAGTGTTAAAAAAAAGGTATCAACTTTGAAAAGTTCAATTATTGATAGCATAAAATCACTTCCCCCTCTTTCTACCACAATTGTGGAGATAAATAGAATTTATGCAGATGAGAATTCGACTATAAAAGATATGGCAAAAGCTATAGAACACGATCCTATGATCATTGCCAATATTCTTAAAATAGCAAATTCTCCGCTTTACGGATTTGGCAGAGAGATTAAAAATGCCGCTCAGGCAGTAAGCCTTTTTGGAATGAATATGACCCGTTCGATAGCGATAGGAAATTCTATAAAAAAACTTTTAAATGTTGATATGCAGCCGTACCGTATTACATCTGAGGAATTTGCGAAAATATCCTCACTGCAAGCGGCGTTGATGTATGGCTGGTATAAAAAAATAGACAGGCTAAAAGCGGAAGAACTTTACCTTGCAGCCTTTTTACAAGAGACCGGAAAAATTTTAATTGCCAGCGAAGTCATTCAAAATGATGAAACAATCAGTTTTGCAAGTGAAATTGAAAACTCAAACAATATTGCGATGGTTGAGAAAGCTTACTCAGGTGCAACATGCGGAGAAGTTACGGCGCTGGTCTTTAACCATTGGGGATTTGACTCTAATTTTATAGAGATGATCAAATACTCAGACAATCCTGCCGCGGCACCGGACAATATAAAAGAGTACTCAACAGCTTTAAATATTGTAAAAACGGTAGTCCCTGTAAATAAACCGTTTTCAGATATGTCGATTAATTTCGGGCTTAAAAAAGCCGCAGATGCGGGCTATGATATTGCTATTTTGCAAGAAGCAATCTCTCATATTGCGGACAAATCAGAGGAATGAGCAAAACCGTAACCATTATCGACACGTTCGGTTTCTTTTTTCGCAGTTTTTATGCTCTTCCGCAGTATCTTAAAAACTCTCAGGGATTTCCTACCGGACTCTTGACCGGTTTTACAAACTTTATATCCACTCTTCAAAAACAGCATGACAGCGACTATCTAATATTTGCAATCGACTCCAAAGGACCGACTTTTAGAAATGAGATAGACCCAAATTATAAAGCGCATAGGGTCGCTCCTCCTGAAGAGCTTATGATGCAGCTTCCAATCGCTATTGAGTGGATAGACAAGATGGGATATAAAACTCTTGGGCGTGTAGGATATGAAGCAGATGACATAATAGCTACCGTCGTGCATTTTGCAAAAGATAAGGGTTATAACGTAAGGGTGGTCTCTCATGACAAGGATCTTTTTCAGCTTATAGATGACGGGAAAGTTGTTTTGGTCGATGCTATAAAGAAAAAAGTTATGGATGAGGATGCCTGTTTAGAAAAATACGGCATATCCCCAAAACAGTTTATAGATTATCAAGCTATTTTAGGCGATTCGGCAGATAATATCCCAGGCGTTAAAGGGATAGGAAAAGTCGGAGCAGAGAAACTTCTGGTACAGTACAAAACTCTTGATAATATCTATGCCAATATCGATGAAGTAAAGCCTCCCGGTATCCAGAAAAAACTCATCGAGTTTAAAGAAGATGCTTACAGATCAAGAGAGCTTGTCACTCTGAAAGAGGACGCACTGGATAGTTTTGATTTTGAAGATTACAAGATGGACATAGAGCACCCTTTTTTAAATATCTATGACGAACTGGTAAAGTATGAGCAAAATGCGATACTAAGAACCCTGCAGGCTAAAAATATGGTCAGCGACGATACACACAAAAAAGCGGTTGCAAAAGTAGAGACACAGATACAAAGTGAGAAGAAATTCGACTTTAAGACAACTCTGATTACTGATGAAAAAGAGCTTGAGAGAGTTTTGGGCTCCATAGATAAAGATACTATTATAGCTTTTGACACGGAGACTACCGGACTTGATTACGAGAACGATTCTTTAGTCGGTTTTAGCTTCAGTTTTGATAATAATGAGGGGTTCTATGTCCCGATTGCCCATTTTTATCTCGGAGTGCCGCAGCAGATAAGCCGTGATGCGGCAGCAAGGGCTATAAGAAAGATTTTTGAGTCACACGTTGTCGGACACAATATAAAGTTTGATCTACATTTTGTCTGCAAGTTTTTACAAGAGAGTAAACTTAATATTTTTGCAGACTCTATGATACTTGCGTGGCTTGTTGATCCGGAAGGCGCACTATCGTTAGACAAACTCTCAAGCAAGCTTTTAGAGCATCAGATGCTCTCTTATAAAGAGACCGTAAAAAAGGGCGAGACATTTGCAGGCGTTGCTATTGAAGATGCCTGTAAATATGCGGCCGAGGATGCCGTTATAACTCTAAAGCTTTATTATCTGCTCTTGGATACACTTGAACTTCAAGGTGCGAAACATCTCATCAAAGAGGCACAAGAGGTCGAGTTCCCGTTTATCCAAACACTTCTTACGATGGAGAGAGAGGGAATAGCCCTTAACAGCGCATTTTTAGAGAAGTTTTTGGTTGAGGTGAAAGAGACTCTTAACGAGTTGACAAGCAAGATATATGATTTGGCTTCCCGAGAGTTCAATATTAACTCAACGCAGCAGTTGGGAGTTGTGCTTTTTGAAGATCTGGGTCTTCCAACCGGCAAAAAAACAAAAACAGGCTACTCGACAAATGAGCAGGTCCTTAGTTCGTTAAAAGACGAGCATGAGATCATTCCATATCTCTTAGAGTACCGGGAGGTATATAAACTTTTTTCAACTTATATAGAACCGTTGCTCAAGCTTGCGCGTGAGGACAAGGAAGGGCGTATCCATACATCTTTTGTGCATACGGGAACGGCAACAGGAAGACTTAGCTCAAAGAACCCTAACCTGCAAAATATTCCAACAAGAACAAAGCTCGGTACTAAAATAAGAGAGGCGTTTATTGCGCCGAAGGGTAAAAAGCTTATAGGCATAGACTACTCCCAGATAGAGCTTAGACTTCTTGCTCATTTTACTAAAGATGAGGTTTTAGTAGATGCCTTTAAGAGCGACAAAGATATTCACCGCCAGACTGCCGTTGCTCTTTTTGGCGAAGATGAAGCAGATGCAAAAAGAAATATTGCCAAAACTGTAAACTTCGGACTTCTTTACGGAATGGGGCAGAAAAAACTCTCCGAGACTCTCGGTATAACGACAAAAGAAGCAAAAGAGATAATAGAGAAGTATTTCAACAGCTTTCCTAGTGTCAGAGCCTATTTCCGCCTAATAGTAGAGGATTCAAAAGAGATGGGATATGTTGAGACGCTTTTGGGGCGAAGAAGATATTTTGATTATAAAAATGCTTCGCCTATGTTTAAGGCAGCTTATGAGAGGGAGTCTGTGAACTCTGTATTTCAGGGGAGTGCAAGTGATCTTATAAAACTGAGTATGAACAAGATACACAGAGTAATCGAGGATGAAAACCTTGATGCAAAGATGCTTCTTCAAATCCATGATGAACTTATCTTCGAGGTAGATGAAGATAAAGCAGAGACTTTGGGAGAGAGGTTTAAAGATATTATGCAAAGCATTATGGAACTAAACATTCCGCTAAAAGCCAGCTTGAACATCGGGGACAACTGGAGCGAGTTAAAGTAGTGCTGCATGTTAAAACAGTATAAAGAGGCAATTGAGAAGAGCAATATTATCTCAAAAACTGATGTTAACGGAATTATTACATTCGTAAACGACGAGTTTTGCGCGATAAGCGGATACTCAAAAGATGAGCTTATTGGCAAAAACCATAATATCGTAAGACATCCTGATGTACCGAAGGAGAAGTTTACTCTTCTTTGGGAGACTATAAAAAACAGAAATATATATAAAGATACCGTTAAAAACCTTGCAAAAGACGGCAGTACATTCTATGTAAACACTACAATAATCCCCATCCTTGACGAGAGCCAAAATATAGCCGAATATATAGCCATAAGATATGATGTGACAAAAGAGATGCTTCTAAGGGAGGAGCTCTTAAAAAAAGAGGCCGAGTATGAGGAGCTAAACAGAAGCCTTGAGAAGAGGGTTGAGGAGCAGACAAGGGAGCTTAAGGAGTTAAATCAGACTCTGGAAGAGCGCGTACAGGAGGAGATTGCAAAGAACGAGGAAAAACAGCGTATGATGTTTTGGCAATCACGTCATGCAAGTCTCGGTCAGATGCTTGCAAATATTGCGCATCAGTGGAGACAGCCGCTTACAGAGCTTTCCTTGGCAATGTTTAATATAAAAAAAGCACTTCAAAATAGCAATGAAGATGATGTTAATAAGTTTTATCTGGAGAGTAAACATATTATAAAAAATATGTCAGAGACCATAGATGATTTTACAAACTTTTTCTCTCCGGACAAAGAGAAGTACTATTTTAATATAAGCGAGAGCATAAAGGAATCGCTTGTACTTTTGGAAAATATAATAAATGATGAGATGATTACCATCAAGACGGATTTTGAGGATATTGAGGTTCTAGGTATTACAAATGAGCTGACACAGGTCATTATCAACCTTATAAACAACTCAAAAGATGCCTTTATCCACAACAGTATTCTTCTTAGAGAGATAACAATAACTACAAAAAAAGAGAACTCTTTTGCCGTAATCGAGGTGCAGGATAATGCGGGCGGAATAGCTAAAGAGAATTTAGAGAAGATATTTGAACCATATTTTACGACAAAACATAAGAGCCGCGGAACCGGTTTGGGGCTTTTTATGTCAAGAATGATCTGTGAGCAGGGCCTTGGCGGCACTCTTGATGTAAAGAGTAAAAAAAATACTACGACATTTAGTATAAAGATTCCGGTGAGACAATAATGAAAAACAGAGCATTAAAAGAGATAAAAATTTTGCTTGTAGAGGATGAAGAGAATATCGCAAGGCTTTTAAAAGATGCTATAGGTGATAATTTTCACAGCTTCATTGTGGCTGCAGACGGGGTAGAGGGGTTAGAGTTTTTTAAAAAAATCAAACCCGATATTGTAATCACCGACATTATGATGCCGCGTCTCTCAGGCCTTGATATGGCAAAAGAGATAAAGCATATAAGTCCAAAGACCCCGATAATAATACTTAGCGCATTTAGCGAGAAAGAGAAGCTCTTTAGCGCGATAGACATAGGAATAACCAAATACTTTTTAAAACCTTTTGATCCTGACGAAGTTTTGGAATATATAGGAAGCATAACTCCAAAACTTGGTAAAAAATCCATAAAACTTGGAGAAGGGTTTATTTTTAACAAGGGTACGAGCTCGCTTTATAAAAACGACAGATACGTCTCGCTCTCTAAAAATGAGACAAAGTTTCTCTCTCTTTTGCTTGAGGGAAAAAACAGAGTTGTTGATGACATAGAAATAAAAGAGAGTCTGTGGGGCGAAGATGTAAGTGATGAGAGAGTAAGAACATTTATTAGAAGATTCAGAGCCAAGACCTCAAAAAAATTGATAAAAAATGTAAAAGGTGTCGGCTACCAACTATCTTTTAACGAAAGTTAGTTCTCTCTATCTTCGGTTTATAACGCGGGTCTTCACCCTCTACAGTCCATAATTTTTTGCTAAGATAGCTAACGGCGTCATGAAAATTCTCATTTACATGCTCCCAGAAATCAAGTGCCGCAAACTCTTTTTTTAGAAGCTCTTTTTCAAACTCAAAACTCTGCATGCTATCTAGCTTAGGCACGGCGATTGTTTTATTTGTCTCAAGATTTGCCAAAACCCACAGAGACAGGAACTCTTCACTGCAGTTTATCAAAATGTTGCTCGCGTACTCCTCGAAGTCTCCATACCCGCTGAGTTCAAATAGATCAATGATTAATGAGACAGTTTCGTAGAGATGAACAAACGGGACCATTGAGAAGAGTTGGCGTCCGACCGACGCTCCGTTTGAGTGCAGAGCACCTAGGAATATTCTCGCACCCCCTTCGGTATCTCCAAAGTTGTTTGTCTTTAGACCTATAAGACCGATATCTGTATGTCTGTGTCTGCCGCAGCCTTTTGCACAGCCTGAAAATCCTACCTGAATACGATGCTCGTTTATCCTCTCAAGCGGAAGGTAAGATGTCTCATCTTTAATGCTCCAGACGGCATAGGGGCAGAGATTTCCAGCACATGCAACAACAGTCTCGCTGAGTGCCTGTGATTTTAGAGGAGAGGATGCCTCTTTTAGTCCCGTAAGGTAAATATTCTGGTCTATTCCGAATCTTATTTTGAGACTGTTTTTAGTCGCAAAATCTGCTATCTCTTTGATCTCGTCAGCTTTGAGCCTTGAAAAATCCGTTTGGTAGCAAAAAGCATAGGTTCCGTCTTTGAGTTTGTGAAATTCATGGAACTCTTTTTTCTCAAGTATCAATTCGCCTTCGTTTTGAAACTCTTTTTTATACTCTTTTTGGATGTGAGCCTTCAGGCCGTCCATCCCAATGTCTTCGATCATATGAAAAATACGTGTTTTGGCACGGGAGAATCGTGAGCCGTGAAGGTAAAACGCTTCTACAAAAGCTTTAAAAAAATCAAACACTTCATCCTTGAGCAAAAAGATATCTGCGCTCTTTGCAACTTCTGTATTTTTTCCGCCCATGTAGACGTTAAATCCAAATACGCTGTCTTTTTTTGCAAGGGCAAAATATATATCATTTGCAAAAAAGGAAGTTACGTTTGCACGGTTGCCAGATATTCCTACAGAAACACGGCGGGGCAGCATCCCTACATAACGCGGGTTTTTTATTATGTAGTCGTGCATCTGCATAATTATCGGGTAAGCCTCTATTTCACAGAACTCTCCGCATCCGTCATAAGGGTCTGTCACTATATTTCTAACGTTATCCCCAAAACTTTGCCAGGTAGTAACTCCAAGAGCGTTTATGCGCTTATGAATATCCAAAATATCATCGACATCTATATCGTGAAGCTGTATGCCGGACCTTGCCGTCAGTATAATAGTCAGGTCATATTCATTTACGATATCGGCAATTTTTTGAAAGTTCTCGGCACTTATCTGCCCGCCTGGAATTCGTATGCGTATAGTAAACTCATCCTCTAGAAAGTTGGTGTTAAATATCCCAAAATCCTGGAGATAAAATCTATCGGCTTCATTCAAGCTCTCAAAATCGATATTATCGAAATCTTTATAGTAGTCAATCGGTCTTAGTTGAGCTTTGTAGCGCTCTCTTTTATTTAGCTTGTTTTCCATGCCTGTATTCTATCTAATAATTAAAATAAATTCTCTTGATATTGGTCATTTTGGGTTGTTGTAATTCGTATTCTTTTTCTCGTTAAAATACATTTTCTTATATAAAGGGGCATAAAATCATGAAAAAACTACTTCTATTATCATCACTCTTTACATCGATTATTTACGCACATGAGTGCAAATACACTCTTGAGATAGATATAGATACAGACAAGGGCGAGCTTGATGGCAGAGCCGTTATATCTACCGACCATCCGACGATCACGCTGCTTGATACAAAAGCAAATATTTCAGAGGTCAAAGGGGCGTCTTTAAGTGTACAAAACAATATTCCCACTCTTGTAAAACAGAATCAAAAAGAAGATGTGGAGATACTGTTTACACATAAGTTCAATCCGGTTAATTCAGATGTGGTTTTGCTTGAGAACTGGTATCCTAGAATTGATTTGATGTGTAAATATGAAACAACGGTCTCAAATCCTGATATAACTACAATCGTCGAGGCTACAACAACGAAGAGAAAAGATGATAATACGATCTTTTTATTTGACTACCCGCTTGATAAAGTAAATCTTATAGCGTCAAAAGATTATAAAGTAAGCTCAAAAGCTGCAGACGGTTTGAAGTTGTTTACATACTTCTATAAGGATGATAGCTCATTGGCAGAGAAGTATTTTATAAAGAGCGAAGAGTATTTTGCACTTTATAAAGAGCTGTTTGGATTTTTACCGTACCAGAACTTTTCAATAGTCGAGACACAGTTCCCCGCGGGATATTCAATGCCGACGTATACTCTCATTGGCAAGCAGATAATAGACAAAGAGTATGTTCTAGAGAGCTCACTGGGGCATGAGATAGCCCATCAGTGGTTTGGAAACTATGTTTATGCCCCGCAGAAAGGAAACTGGGTTGAGGGAATTACTACCTACTATGCAGACTATTTCTATGCAAAAAAAGCCAAAAAAGAGGTCGAATACAGAAAAGATATGCTTATAAAGTATGACTCATATGTAAATGCGCATAACGAAATAGCGCCCATTGATTTTGAGCATAAAACACAAAATTCAAAAAATGCCGTAGGTTATGAAAAATCCGCTTTTTTCTTCTATATGCTGGAGCAAAAAATAGGAGAGAAGGCATTTCTTGATGGGACAAGGATGCTGCTTCAAGAGTATCCTTTTAAAACAGCTACTTATGACAATCTAAGAGAGATTTACGAAAAGAGCTCGAATCAGGAACTGGGGAGCTTTTTTAAAAACTGGATTCATGAAAAAGGGGCATTGGACTTTACTATAAACAATACAAGCCTTAAGTTTATAGAAGACAAATATGTTCTTGAGTTTGACATCGTGAGCAACAACAAGGTGGAGTATATTCCCATCTCTATATGTTCTGATAAAGAGTGTCTGAGTACAAAAATAGACTTAAGCAGTAAAAAACAGCGCTTTGAATTAGACAAAGAGCCTGTAAAAATTCTTATTGATGAGTATTATGAGCTCTTTAGAAGACTACATCCTCTTGAAGTTCCTCCGGTTATCTCTAAAATTATCGACGGAAACGCTCTTGTCGTGATAGATAGAGCAGATGAGGAGAAATTCTCGAAATTCAAGATGATATTCAAGAATTTTAAATATTCAGATGAGGTCAAATATGAGGAACTTAAAAACAATAATATATTTATTCTGGGCGCTAAAAACTCTCTTTTAAGCCAAATAACGATTCCTTTTGAGATGCAGGGTGATGCAAAGATAGAGCTATTTAAAAATCCTCTCAACAGTGCCTATGTTGTTGCGGTCTTTGAGATGGAGAAACTATCAAGATCTATTTTTTATAGATTAAGACATCTTGGAAAATACTCTAACGTTGTTTTTAAAGATGAAAAGATTATAGAAAAATCGACTAAAGAGTCTCAAAAGGGAATTGTATACAATATTAACGGCGACTCTTACGCAATAAAGCCCGATACAAAGAATCTAAATGACATAATTGATGAGATAGCAAAAAACAGGGTTGTATATATAGGAGAACAGCATACCGAGTTCTCAAGCCATCTAAATCAGCTAAAGATCATTAAAGCTATGTACAGGCAAAACCCAAAACTAGCAATCGGAATGGAGATGTTTCAGCAACAGTTTCAAAAACACCTCGATGATTTTATAGCCGGCAAGATCAGTGAAAAAGAGATGATCGCTAAAACCGAGTACTTTAAGAGATGGAAGTACGACTATGAGCTCTACCGTCCGATTATGCTTTTTGCAAAAGCCGAGAAGATACCTGTCGTAGCTCTAAATATAGACAGAGAGATCACAAAAAAAGTCGTAAGCGGAGGATTTGATTCGCTCTCAAACGAGCAGCTTGGAGTTATCCCAGACTCCATTGATTTTGAAAATCCGAAGTATGTAGAGCAGTTAAGAGGGATATTTGGTATGCACCAGTCAAAGAGTTTTAAAAATTTTGATGAATTTTACCATGCACAGCTTCTTTGGGATGAGTCTATGGCTGAGAATATGGTAGAATTTATGAAGAAAAATCCGGACTACTCAATGGCAGTTTTAGCCGGTAACGGGCATGTTATGCATGGACACGGAATTCCAGACAGGGCAAAAAGAAGAGGAATCTCGGATTATATAATAGTGCTAAATCATACAAATCCGGAACCGGGAATAGCGGACTATCTGCTCTATCCATCAGCCGTAACTACAAAAAAAGCAAAAAAACTCGGCATCTATTTTGAAGAAAACGACAAGCTGGAGGTGAACAAACTGGTTGATGATTCACCCGCACAAAAAGCCAATATTAAAGCAAAAGATATAGTAGTTGCAATCAATAAAACTAAGGTTGAGAATATCTTTGACGTTAAAACTGAGCTCGCTTTCGCCAAAGACTCACTAAGCATAACGCTTATGAGAGACTCTGAAAAAATAGATGTTATCGTAGATCTCTCGGAGTAAATTTAGAAGTTATCTAAAGGTGACTTCTAAAGTATCACGCAAAAGGGTTCTGTCAAATTTACTTCTTGGAGCACTAAGTCCCGCAATATTTGTGCCCGTGTCTAAAAACTCCTGAACGTAGAATGGAGCCGTATAGCCGCGCTTTTTTAAATCAGCCATAATATCGTTCACGTCATCTGCATCAAGCAGGTCCGCGTGAAGAGTTGTTCTTGCTTCAAACTCTATATCGCTATTTATTAGATAATCGAGTGTTTTGGAAAAGTCGTCAAATTTATTAGAGTGCGTTATTTGAGTAAATTTTTCTTTTGGCGCTTTGTAGTCAAGCGCTACATAATCCAAAAGATTTGAATCAATAAGCTCTTTAATATGCAAAAAGTTTGTACCGTTAGTGTCTAGTTTTATTTTAAAGCCAAGCTCTTTTATCTTGCGGCAAAATGGAGCCAAATCATAAGATGAAGCCTCTCCGCCGGATAAAACAACCGCTTCAAGCAGATTTACTCTTGTTTTTAAAAAATCGAGAATGTCGTTATAGCTGTATTTGCCGTCTTTGGCAAAAACTATATCTTTGTTGTAGCAGTAATCGCATCGCATATTGCACCCACTAAACCACACAATGCATGAAAGGTGGTTTGGATAATCCAAGTGGGTGAATGATGTCAAATCATAGATAACCTTAGCACTCAGTGAACTGTTTTCTCTGTTTGTGCTCACCGGTTTTACCTACGTTGAAACTCTCTACAGGTCTGTGGTAACCCATAACTCTTGTGTAAACAATACATTTTTGTCTTCTGTCTTTCAACATAGCCAAAGCTTCGTTTTTACTCATTTTTTACCTCCTTTACTAAGATGCGATCGTGACTTCGCTTAAAAGCTCTTCGTCACATTTTGGACAAAACTCGTGTTC